>JADLGZ010000032.1 GCA_020849075.1 Fimbriimonadaceae bacterium
CCCATCCAAGACCAACTCAAGCGACTGCCGGCCAAGCCGGGATGCTACATCTATCATGATGAGAAAGGAGAGGTTCTCTACGTCGGGAAGGCGGTCTCACTCAAGTCAAGGGTTCGGAGCTATTTTCAGCCGAGCACCCGGCATGGCATTCGGATTGCCCGGCTAGTCAGCAAGATCCGCAACATTGAGATCATCGTCGTGGACTCGGAGCTCGAAGCGCTGGTCCTCGAATGCAACCTGATTAAGCAGCACCGTCCGCCTTACAATGTCCGCCTCAGGGATGATAAGAGCTACCCCTACATCACGATCACCCGCGAGGCCTTCCCCCGGGTGCTCTTCACCCGGCAAGTCCGCAAGAACGGCGGCCGATACTTCGGACCCTACACGAGCGCGCTCACCGTTCGGGATACTTTGCGCCTGCTCCATAAGACCTTCCCGCTGATCCCGTGCGGTAAGAGTTGGAGTGGAGCGGATGAGCAGCGACCCTGCCTGTACTACCACATAGGGCAGTGCTTGGCTCCTTGTGCGGGCCTCAGCGACCCAGCAGTCTACGAGCAGGTGATCGCGAAGGTAGAGCGCGTTCTAAGCGGCCGGGACGAAGGACTGGTCGAAGACCTTGCGGCGGAAATGGAGAAGGACGCCGAGGACCTCAACTTTGAAGCCGCGGCTCAGAAGCGCGATCAAATCCGGGCTCTGCAAAGCATGCTCGAAAAGCAACGAGTATTGACCACCGACAAGGAAGATCGCGATGTCTTGGCGGTCGTCAAGGATGATCGAGGAGCGGCTGTCCAGATTCTCTATATCCGCTATGGCAAGCTCATCGGTCAGCGGCAGTACATTCTTGATGGCTCGGCCGACAGCAGCCCCGGCGAAGCCATGCAGGAGTTTGTCAAGCAGTACTACTCCGAAGCCGCTGAGATTCCCAAAGAGATCATCCTTCCCGTCGAGATTGAAGAGCGCAACATCGTGCAAAGCTGGCTTCGGCAACAGAAGGGCCGTAGCGTGACGATTGAAGTGCCTCACGCGGGGGAGAAAATGCGCCTCATTGAAATGGCGGCCCAGAACGCCGAACAAGCTCTGCATAACTTTCGCGAACAGGCGGCCAATTCTGCCGAATGGGCCGATGCCGCGGCGGCGCAATTACAAGAGGTGGCGGGGCTCGCCGAGCCACCCGTCCGCATCGAAGGCTACGACATTTCGAATATTCAGGGCACCGCGCCAGTGGGCTCTATGGTCGTGGTGGAGAATGGCGCCCCCGTCAAGGACGCGTATCGCCGATTCAAGGTGCGATTCCACCCGGAGAGCCCCAATGACTTCGCCATGATGCACGAGGTTATCACGCGTCGGCTGCGGGCTTACCTGAGTGACGATCCCAAGTTCGCCAAGCTACCAGACCTCATCATGATTGATGGCGGGCGCGGGCAACTCGCGGCGGCCCTCAAGGCGCGCGATCAGCTGGAACTCACCGTCCCGATGGTCGGACTCGCAAAGCGCCACGAGCTCATCGTCGTTCCGACCAAGGTGAACGATGCGAACCTGAGCGAACAGGAGAAGGATCGGTTCGGCCGGTACATTTATGACGAAGGCGTGGATGCAGGATACACCTACGAAGATTTTGAACTCAGTCTGACTGCGCCGGGCCTATTGCTCTTACGGCGGCTCCGCGATGAGGCGCACCGCTTCGCCCTGACCTTCCATCGCAAACTCCGCGATAAGCGGGCGCAAGGCTCGGTGCTTGATGAGATCCCAGGAGTGGGGCCGCGACGGCGAAGGTTGCTGCTGCGGAACTTCGGTTCGATTGAGGCCATTCGCCGGGCAACGGTGGAAGAGATCGCTGCCGTTCCTACCATGACCGCTCGCCTCGCCCAGCAGATCAAGAGCTACGTCGAAGGCGAGTAGCTCTTCACCTAATGCTGGGCGCGATGGACGTGTATGCCGTTTACTTCGGTGTGAAGCTCGTTCCGCAGCCGCACGACCGGGCGGCGTTGGGGTTATTGAATTGAAAACCGCCACCAATCAGGTTCCCCGTCCATTCGAGAACCGAGCCTTCCAAGAATTGCGCCGACTTTTCATCGCAGACCACTTCGAGATCATCCATTACTATCGAAAGGTCTTGCTCAAGGCGCTTCGTATCAATTTTCACCGCATACTCAAACCCCGAGCAGCCGCCTCCCTTGACGCCGATACGGATGAAGGCTCCTTCTTCCCCCTTGCGTTCGAGAAGGCGCTTGAGATGGACACAAGCTTCTGGAGTGATCTTTACTGGAAAACTCATCTCGTTGCCTTGGCCAAGCTTTCGCGGCTGATTGTGGGAGGATCCAGCAACGCTTGGAGGGTCATCTGCCCCACCACGCCGTCCACCGCTTCCTGAACGCGGCCCCACATGCTACGAAGATTGCAATCCGATTCATGGATGCATCGATCGAGGACGCCGCTATGTCGTTCACAGAAACCTTCGGTATAGAGTCGTCCGCCGAGGGCGGCGAGGACATCGCCGAGGGCAATTTCGGTGGGCTTGCGATTGAGCGAATACCCGCCCACTTGGCCCCGGGTGCTACTGACGAACCCGGCGGATCGCAAGACGGACATCAGCTTGCCGACATGGGGCTGTGAAAGGCCCTCGGACTGAGCAAGTTCTGGAATGGTCATGCTCCCGCCCACTCCCCTACGAGCGATGGCAGCAAGGCATCTCAAACCATACTCTTCTTGCGAACTAAACTTCATAACAACCCAAGGTCAAGTCTGACGTGATCGGGGATCCGATCAATCGTGAACGGAGGGTCCCATACCAAATCTACTCTTACATTCGCCACTCCGGGCGTCTGCGCCACTCTGAGTTCTACGTCAACGGGGAGCGATTCGGCAACAGGGCAAGCGGGCGAGGTCAAAGTCATCGTGACGACGACATCGGCGGCATCGCTGACCTCAATGCCATAGATCAGCCCAAGATCATAAATATTGACCGGGATTTCGGGGTCATAGATCTCACGGATGCTCTCAATGACTTCACATTCCAAAAGGCTCTTTTGGATAGAGTTGAGGGGCTCCTTCGGGGGCAGATTGATCGGTTCAGGCATCCGTTCCATCATTATGGAGGAATCCCTACATTCCGGTCAAGAATTAACCAATCTTGGCCTTTTCCCGGTCGCGAGCGGGCACCACGGCACTCTCCGGTAACGACGGGCGAATCTCGGCCTTCCCTCGGTCTATGGTGGTCATGACCTTGGTCACCACTGATTCCAGCTGATTTAGTACATTGAAGGCGTAATCTTCCGAGCCTCTTCGCAAGCTGGACGAATCGCGATCGGCGGCCATGCGAATCTCATCGGCTTGCGCTTTGGCGAGCTTCAGAATCTCATTTTCGGCTAGCATCCGCTCTTGTTGCAGGCGGGCTTCATGGACGATTCGATCGGCTTCCTTTTGGGCATCAACGATCATTCGTTCGCCCTCTTTCTTGGCACCCTCAATGATCTTCTCGGCCTCTTCCTTGGCCTGATTCACGTGCCTCTCGGCTTCGCGGGTGAGCGTCTGGGCTTGCTTAACTTCGCCGGGGAGACTTGCTCGCACCTTGGCGATTTGCATTTGGATTTCGTCTTTGTTCACTCCCCAAGTGATGGGGCCAATCTGGCGGGGCCGATCCACGGCCAGTTCTTCCAAGTCCTCAAGCATTCGCA
>JADLGZ010000033.1 GCA_020849075.1 Fimbriimonadaceae bacterium
CGCCCGTCGCAACGGGTGGCGCATTGCTACTACTGACGGCCACAGTCAGCGTCGCCGAGTTTGAATCTTGATCGGCATCGTCAAAGTTGTAAGTGAGACCGGCCGTTCCCGATGTCCCGGTGGGCGTGTAGGGGTAGCTACCGTCATTGCCAAGGCTAAACGAACCCGGCCCCGACTGGCTCACTACGGTGGCATTCTGCTTGACCTCGCCCGAATCATTGGTAAGGACATTGCCATTGATTGGGGTGGCATCGTCGGTAGAGTTGGCATCATTGTTCGCCACCGGCGCTAGCCACGGTTCGGGGGACCAATCAATGCCCCGGTAGGAGGCCGTAGACCCAGCAGCCCCCGCCACCGTCGCTTCTACGGTGAACGCAGAACCCGTGTCAACTACTTTCAAAACGTTGTTGTTTGCACTGTTCCCTGTCCCGCCGGTCGTGATGTAAAGGCGTGGCTCCGGCGAAGCATTGCGAACTAGATGCAGAGACCGAGCATAAACGCCTCCGATCGCAGCTGAATTCAGCGCATAGGCGAAAGACCATGAACTACCGTCACTCGTGTATTTCCGGAGGACGGAAGTTCCCGACCCAGTTGAAGAGCTGTCAAGCAACACATAAAGCGTCCGTGGGTTATCAAACGCAAAATCTTGGCAGTTGCTGAGGCCCGCCAGAGCGCCTATTGACGCGGAGGTAGCCGTACCGGAAGGTAACGTTGGATAGGCGTTGATCGCCGAACTGCCGCTCCAGTACAGGCGATTATTGAAAATATTGAGAACGCGGGCATTGGAACCAGATACGATCGATACGGTTGCCGGAGTCGATAAGTTTACTTGGGTACCCGCGTTGGAAAAGTACGCCGTTATGGAGTTGAACGCAGTAGCGGATCGATTTTGTGTTGTCGCGCTGAAATTTCTAAAAGAGGCCGAATGATCCCCGCTAACCCAAGCCAAGGTGCGCTGGGTGGTTGACGCGTTCGCGGTATCTACTCCAGGTTGCGCATTGTATCCAAAGTACAAGACTTCGGACCCCTCAAGAGTTCGTTTCAAGTAATCACTGAAAGCATAATTGCCCAATGCCGCCGCTCTGCTGCCTGCCGGCCCCGCGGACAACTGGATGAGATCACTTGGAAACTGATTACTTCCGTCTGGATCGAGGGCTACGATTGCCGAATTGGCGGCGAGGCCTGAGCCCAAGCCAAGAGTACCAACACTACTGACACGAGTCGCCCACAGTGAGCGGCGAGTCCTCGGTTGAACATAGAAAAACTGGGTGCCAGGGTGGTTTGAGGAGGAGAAATCCTGTCCTCTCGGCTCACCTAGGATCGTGGTACTTGAGCTTGCGCCAATGTCCGGAAGAAACTGATTCGACAGGGAGTCTCCGCCCGGGTCACTAATGAAGGCGATAACCTTCACACTCTGATTGATGGTCCCCAACAACCCCAAAGGAATCTTGAGCTCCAAGCCTGTATTACTCAGAGCCGGGACTTGACCATTCGCCGAGCCCCCACTGACCCCCAGCGTATTGGTGTTATTGATCGCGGCTTCCACGCCAAACATGCCAGAACCGACGGCCCAAGTGCCCGATCCTCCGTCAACCGTACTACTCCCCACGTACTGCTTGAGTCCCCCGGTACCGGTCGGAAGATTTTCGTAGTCCAAATAAAGGGTTGAACCCGATATGTTAAAAACGAAGGCATGGTCTGCGGCGAAGCCACTTTCAAAAGTCAGCCCGTTAGGCCCGCCCGAGTCGCCGAGCCTCAGCAAGGAGGCAAGGTTTGGGTCATTATCGCCCCTTAGGTGATTCTGACCGGACCCAGAATCCGTGTCCAGAAAGACAAAGAGCTTGTTTCCGACAGCTTGCAAATTGCCATTGAGAAATAGATTAAGATTGCCCCCGCCAATGTAGCTGTAGGCAGCATCCAATTCGCTCTGGTTATCGCCGTATTCGGTCTGCACGGTCTGCCAGACCCGGGGGAAGCCGTATAAATAGTCTCTCGTACCATCTACGGTGACCGCTTGACCGTATCCGATCGTCGCGCCTCCCACCACAGCCATGCTCAGCATTGAGCGAACGAACAAACTCGAAGTCCTCTTCATCAATCCCCAACAACACTCAACAATGAGCGCGTCCTAACAATTCATATTAGCCTATATTTCTGCGATTGCCACCAAGTCGGGTTTTAGGAAACTGCACCGGGCGATATAACTAGTAGTTTTGCTCGTTAAAAGAGCCGGTATTGCATGGAAAATCGCGAACCTGAAGCAGAGTGTTAGGTTTCCGCCCTAACCCCCGCAAAACCACCTGCCGACAACAGACTTGGGATGAATCGCGGTCTTTATACAGCGGCGAGCGGAATGAGTTCCAGCCAAGTTTGGTTGGATACCGTCGCCAACAACCTCGCGAACGCCAGTGCAACTGGCTACAAGCGGGATGAAGTTGAGTTCGAAGAGAGCCTGCTACGCGAATTACGAAGCAATGGCGGTCGAGGCAAGGTCGTCGGCGACATGCAGAGCGGCCCCCTAGTCAGCAAGATCACGACAAGCTTCGAGCGCGGTAGCACGATTGCCACCGGCAATGGCCTAGATGTGGCCATTGAGACTCCCACTGGAATGTTCGCCATTGAAACCAAGGGGGGACCTAAGTACAGTCGCGCCGGCTCGTTCACGCTCAATCAGAACCGCGAACTCACCGACCATGAAGGCCACCGGGTCTTGGACCAAGATCTTCGCCCCATTCGGATTGACGGAGACGGGTCGGTAAAGATTGGTCCTGATGGAACGGTGGAGCCGGGCCGACAGAAAGTCGGCGTGTTTAATGGCACCTTCGAAAAGGTCGGTTTGAATCTATTTTCTGCCCGTGGTCGGGTCTCGTTACAAGAAAACGCGATCCTGACGCCCGGTGCCCTTGAATCCTCCAATGTGAATGTCGTCGCCACGATGATCGAAATGATCCAAGTTCAACGCCTCTTCGAGATGGCCCAGAAGTCGGTTCAAAACCACGACGAAACCACCGCCCAACTCATTAAGACCCTCAACCCTAACTAAAGCCTATGATGCGCGCACTCATAACCGCCGGCACCGGAATGGTGGCCCAGCAAACGAACCTTGACGTCATCGCCAACAACTTGGCGAACGTCAACACCACTGCGTTCAAAGCTCAACGTGCCGAGTTTCACGACTTGATGTACCAATCGCTTTCAAGCAGCGGAGCCGAACAGAGCGGCACCGTTAAGGCTCCGATGGCCAAGCAAGTCGGTCTTGGTACCATGTTTTCCGCTAACGCAAGCAACTTCACTCAAGGAGCGATGCTCTCGACTGGAAATCCATTTGACGTTGCGATTACGGGCGATGGGTTCTTCGCCGTGACCATTGGAGACGGAAGCACCGCCTACACCCGAGACGGGGCGATGAAGCGGACCAACGAAGGCACCTTGGTGACAAGTGACGGGTACGAAATCCAGCCTCAGATTACGGTGCCCGCCAATGCAACGGCCTTCAATATTTCACCCAATGGAAATGTAACCGTCACGGTTCCGGGCGAAGATCAACCGCGCCTCCTCGGCACAATTCAACTTGCTCTGTTCCCTAATTCCAGCGGACTTACCCGTATTGGACAAAACCTATATAAGGCCGGCGGCGCCAGCGGAGAGGCTGTCGTGGTTAACCCAACTGAAGATGGGGCCGGCACCTTGCAAAGCGGCTACCTAGAGGGCGGCAATGTCTCGATCGTCGAAGAAATGGTCCGCATGATCACCGCCCAGCGAGCCTACGAAATCAACTCCAAGGCGATCCAAACCGCCGACGACATGCTGAACGTGCTGAACCAACTGAAGCGATGAATAGCCTCCTTCTATCACTCTTGGTCGCAAGCGCACCGGTTCCCGTTAGCGTGGATGGAGAAGGCCTCCTCCGTTTTACGAGGGATGGCCGCACAGTCTACGCACGGTCGGCAGCGCTGACGGTTGTCCGAGGTCGCCTAGCGTTTCGAGATGCCTTTGTGCTCCCTACCATTGCCGTCTCGGATAGTTTCTCGGTATCCCGCGATGGGACCGTCATGGTCAATGGGAAGTCCGCCGGCCGCCTCGTACTGGCTAAGTTCGCCATCGGAGTTGCTCTCACTGAGTCAGCCGGCTTCCTGACTTCGGCGTCGCGACCAGCGCTAGGTTATGCAGGCCAGGAAGGCTTTGGGTGGATTGCTGGTTCGAATTCGACAGTCGTCGCTTCGGCGACCGTTTCGTCGGCCCAAGTCGTGGTTCATGCCGAGTCCGTTGTAGACAGCAAGACTTACACTCTCGCCGATATCGCCGATATTCGGCTACCTGAGGCCGTAAAGAACCAGGTTGGCACCGTCGTTATTGGCGATACTCCTCCCATCGGCATTGATCGGCGCGTAGATCGCGAACGAATCATGGTTCGACTCCGCGTCAGTGGCTTCGACCCGACAACGTTCACCATTGAGGTACCCGATAGTGCGGTCGTTCGCCGTCCCAGCCAGCGCATTGAGCACGAAAGGTTGATTGCCGCTGCAACGGCATCGCTACGAAACCTTGTTGGGGCCCAAGCTCAGTTTAGCGATCTTAACCCTATGCCGCCCCTCATTGTTGGTCTGGGCGATATCGCCCTAAATGCCGTTAACCAAACGGTTAATCCGGGGAGAGCTAGCGTACGGATTGAAGTGCTCGTCAATGGGCAGATCGCTACGAGCCGGACCGTCCAACTCGCCATCAGTGGGGCAGCAACCCTGCCCAAGATCGGCGATATGGTCACCGTCAGGGCTCGCTCCGGTGGCGTCCGAGTGGCTTTCACCGCAAGAGTCACTGGTGTTAAAGGTCCGGGACAGATCGAAGTCACAACTCAAGAGGGCGAGAAGCTCACGGGCGTGATCGTTGAGCCTGGCGTTGTGGAGATTAACCTATGAAGAAACTACTCCCCCTCATCATCGCCGTTGCGCCATTGGCCTACGGTCAGGACGTGATTGACAAGAATGCGCAAGGCGTAACTGGGTCCACCTGGGAAGATGGAAAGAACCCTCTGCTGGATCGAACCGCTCGTCGGGCTGGTGATCTCCTGACTATCTTGATCAGCGAAAGTAGCGTGGCCAGCTTCTCAGCTACGACGACCGCCAGCAAGACAAGCGACATGAGCGCGGTGCAGCAAGTCGTCAAGGGGCTTTTTGGATTCTTGGACCTTAATGGCACCAAGACCGCCACCGGATCCAAGACCGATAACGGCACCGGCCAAACGAACCAGAATGGTTCACTACGGGCCAGGCTTACCGCTGAGGTACTCGCCGTGACACCCAATGGCCACCTCATCATTGAGGGTACTCGCAAGATTGTTATCAATCGAGAGACCCAGCTGTTTAAGCTCACTGGCATCGTGCGGCGTGACGATATCACGCCCGATAATTCGGTGCTTAGCGAGTCCATTGCCCAAGCCGAGATACGGTTTGAGGGCAAAGGGCAGATTGCCAACAAGCAACGCCAAGGACTTCTCTCACAACTTATGGACTGGCTATTCTAATGCTGAAGGAAACACTCTCACTATTAGCCTTTGGTCTTGCCATTGTCGGCATCGCCCAAACCGATCCCGCCAGCGGGGGCACCACCACTCCAGTTAAGTTCAGCAACGAGCAACAAGCACTCGACGCTGAACGAAACGGGATCCAAGTCCGGATCAAGGATGTGGGTCGCTTCCGAGGAGTCCGACGCAATCAATTGCTGGGATATGGCTTGATCGTTGGTCTTGAGGGCACCGGCGACTCGCGAAAGACGCCGTTTACCCAAACGCTCCTTGCCAACGCCATGAAGAGCTTTGGAACGATGATTGAACCAGGTTCAATGGAGGCCAAAAACATCGCGACGGTTGCGATCACGGCTGAGTTGCCCCCGTTTGCCAGCCCGGGAAACTCTATTGATATCACAGTTCAAAGCATCGGCGATGCCAAGAGCTTGCAAGGGGGCTACCTGCTGCAGGCCCCGCTCTTTGGGGCGAATGACAAGGAAAATGCCATCGCCGTTGCTCAGGGGGCGATCAGCATTGGCGGCTTCAACGTCTCGGCGGGTGGAAACAAGATTCAAAAGAACCATGTGAACGTTGGCCGAATCCCCGGTGGGGCTATCGTAGAGCGGGTCATCCCCTACCAACTCGTGTACAGCGGCAAGATGTTTGTCGAACTTGATGAAGGCGATCTAACTACGGCCAATCGTATTGCAACGCGCATCCGAGAGGTCAGGCCCGAATTCAATCCTGTCGCCATTGATGGCGGCACGATTCAGATCGATCTGCCTAATTCGCTCAGCCCCGTTCAAGCGATGAGCCTGATCGAGATGGTCGAGGTGAAAGTTGATATCCCAGCCATGGTCATCGTCAATGAGCGAACGGGCACGATCGCCATGGGAGCGAATGTCCGGCTCGGCCCGGCCGTTATCTCACAGGGTTCCCTCCAAATCATCATCGAAGAATTCAATGAGGTCAGCCAGCCCGGCCCCTTCTCCAATGGGCGAACTCGTGATGTCACGAACCAGAAAGTGGACGCAGTTGAAGACACGGCCCAAGTTGGACTCCTCAACCCGGTGACGACCATCGCCGACCTGGCGAGAGTTTTTCAGGCCCTCAAGGTAACCCCACGGGACGCCATTGCCATCTTGCAGGCCCTTAAAGAACAAGGTTCTCTAAAAGCGAGGTTAAAGATCCAATGATTTCGCAGGTCTCGCTTTCGGCCGGTGAAGCCATGGGGCGGAAGCTCCTCAGCATTCCCGGCAACCACCCATTTGACCTCTTTGAAGGAATGCTAGGGGATGCCGCAAAGAAAGAACTCCAAGGCTTGAAGGATGCAACCCAGAAGATCGAGAGCATCTTCGTGAAAGACATCCTCAAGGTGATGCTCCCCAAGGGGTTTGGCGGCAGCGGCCCAATGGGTGATTTCGCCCGCGAAAACTTTATGAACACGATGTCCGATGTCGCGGCCCGAGGCGGCGGCATGGGGCTCGCCAAGATACTTGAGAGTAACTTGGCTGACTCACTCTATCGGCGAGAGGCTGCCCGCCTCATGGCCGA
>JADLGZ010000034.1 GCA_020849075.1 Fimbriimonadaceae bacterium
CGATGAGCGACGAAGCCGTGATCGTGAAGGGAACCGGCACCATTTTCCTTGGCGGTCCCCCTTTGGTGAAGGCCGCGACCGGTGAAGTCGTTTCCGCTGAGGAACTCGGTGGCGCGGATGTTCATACACGGTTGAGCGGGGTCGCCGACCACATGGCCGAGAACGACGATCACGCGATCTCGATCTTGCGAAATATTGTCGAGTCACTTGGTCCGGTGGGCAAAAAGAGCTTAGGCGAGCCCACAGCACCCGAGAACCCTGTGTACTCACCTGAGGAACTCTATTCGCTCGTTCCAAGCGATGGTAAGACTCCTATGAACATGCGCGAGGTGCTGGCGCGGCTGGTGGACGGCTCGAAATTTCAGGAGTTCAAGCCCCGTTACGGCACAACGCTTATCTGTGGTTTCGCGCGCTTCGAGGGGCACCTTGCTGGTGTGATTGCAAATGACGGCATTCTCTTCTCGGAAAGCGCAATGAAGGGAGCGCACTTCATCGAGCTTTGTTGTCAACGCGGCATTCCGCTCGTATTCTTGCAGAACATTACCGGCTTCATGGTCGGCAAGCGCTACGAGAACGAGGGCATCGCCAAAAACGGCGCGAAGCTCGTGACGGCGGTCTCGACTGCCAATGTTCCGAAGTTCACCGTGATCATCGGCGGCTCCTATGGCGCTGGAAACTACGGAATGTGCGGCCGCGCCTACCAGCCTAGGCAGCTTTGGATGTGGCCAAACGCCAGAATTAGCGTGATGGGCGGGGAACAGGCCTCGAACGTGCTGCTTCAGGTGAAGCTCGACTCTGGAGTAGAGATGAGCCAAGAAGAGCAAGACGATTTTAGGGCCCCGACCCTGGCGAAATATGCCGAAGAGTCGTCGTGCTACTACGCTTCCGCGCGTTTGTGGGACGATGGCATCATTGACCCTGTGGACACCCGCAAGGTACTCGCTTTGGGAATCGAAGCCAGCCGCAACGCTATGGTGAGCGAGCCCAAGTTCGGCGTTTTCAGAATGTGACGCTCAGACACCCTTTTTGCGGATGCGCTTAGAGTTGTGCTGCGGCGAGAGTTGCTTCTCGACGTGGGTCATGGGTGGCCCGGTTTCTGGGGAGGGCGAGTCCTTCAGCTTTTGGATGCGCTCTTGTATCTCTTTCTTACTGAGCCGTTTCATAGCTTACTCTACTCCAAACCGTTGGACTTAATCAAAATGGTCCCAAGGCAATCGCCTTGGGACCTGTTCGTTGCTCGTCGTTAAGCTAGGCGCCGACCTTGAGGCGATAGAACGCCTTGATCTGGAGGTCTCCAGCGGCTTCCTTAACATAGTCGCCGACTGATTTCGCCGGATCCTTGAAGTAACCCTGCTCGAGCAAGGCGGCCGACTTAACAAACTCCTTTGAAACTCGACCTTGAGCGATCTTCTCGGCCATTTCGCGCGGTTTGCCTTCGCCAATTGCGCGTTCAATTTCGATTTCGAGCTCCTTGGCAAGCCGATCCTGGGGTAGGTGATCTTTGTGGACGACTTCGGGTTGAAGCGAAACGACTTGCATCCCGAGGTTTCGACCAACTTCATCATGCGCAGCGGACATCTCGATGATCGCCCCTTGCTTACCGTCGTGATGAACGTAAGAACCATAACTCCCGCCTTCGAGCTTTAAGACTTGCTTGAGGACGATATTCTCGCGTATCTTGCCCACGAGGCCCTCAATGACTTCTTGGAGCGTGCCATCGGCACCCTTCAGTTTCAGAGCATCTTCGACCGAGAGCCCAGCCGAGCCGCTCTTAAGCACTACCTCAGCCATGGTCTGGACGGCGGACTTGAAGTCAGGATTGTTAGACACGAAGTCCGTCTCACTCTCTACGACGACCGCGGCGACGGCACTTGCGCCGTGCGCGACGGCCACGATACCCGCCCCGGTAGCCCGATCAGCTCGCTTGGCTGCGGCAGCCTTGCCCTTCTCACGAAGGATCTCCTTAGCTCGATCGTAATCGCCATTGGCTTCGTCAAGCGCAGCCTTGCACTCCATCATAGGAGCGTCCGTATCTTCTCTAAGCCGCTTCACATCAGCGGCAGTGTAATTTGCCATAGGTTTCTTATTCGGTAGGGGTGGAGTCGGTAGCCTCAGCTTCGGGCGCAGAGGTCTCAGATGGAGCTTCAACTGCAGGCTCTTCAGGGGTCGTGGGAACGGGGGCCTCTTCAGCCTTTGCCTTAGGGGTTTTTGCCTTGGACTTGGGAGCCTCGTCACCTTGCTCATCGGAGCTTACGAACGCGCGGAGGAGTTCTTCGTCCACGGGGATCGCGGCACCTTCATCAAGGTCAGATTCGTAGAAATCGCCTTCACCGATGATCGCATCGCTAATCGGGCGAGCCTCGAGGATTACTTCACTAAACTTACCGCAGACAAGTCGAATCGCTCGGATCGCGTCATCGTTACCCGGGATGACGACATCTGCCACATCGGGGTCGCAATTTGTGTCAACAATGGCTACAACAGGGATCCCGAGTTTCTTGGCTTCGGCGACAGCAATATCTTCCTTGCTAACGTCAACCACAAAGATCACGCTTGGCATGCCTTGCAAGTTGCGGATCCCTTCTAGGTAGCGATTTAGCTTCTCGCGCTCTTCCATGCGCTTGAGCTGCTCCTTCTTCGGGAGTCGCTCCATGTAGCCATCTTCAATCATGCGATCAAGCTCCTTAAGGCGGTTGATACGCGTGGTCATTGTCTTCCAATTGGTGAGCATGCCGCCGAGCCAGCGTTCGCTAACCCAGTATTGACCGCATCGTTGGGCAGCTTCCTTGACCGCGGCCTGAGCTTGCTTCTTGGTGCCTACGAACAGCACGGAGCCGCCGTCTTCGACCTTTTGCTTTACAAACTCCAAGGCGTCTTCAAACAGCTTGATCGTTTGGTGCAGGTCAAGAATGTAGATGCCATTGCGAGCGCCATAGATGTAGCGTCGCATCTTAGGGTTCCACTTGCGTGTGGGGTGACCAAAGTGAACTCCTGCTTCGAGGAGCTCTTTCATAGATAGTTGTGCCATTTTGGTTTCGGGTTATGCCTCCGACTTCGGTTTGGTTCTCCGCGTTTTGGTGAGATAATCTCACCACCCGACGCGAGCCAAAGTCGTGTGGAATACCAACATTCTACCCGCTGAGCTAGGAACCCTGCTCTTCTAGGCTGACAACAAACTCCGATCCTTGATGAAGGGCACTGGTTACCGAGAGGCTGCCGCCGTGGGCCTCTACGATATGCTTGGCGATGCTCAACCCCAAGCCAGTTCCACCTGATGATCGGCTTCGGCTTTTGTCCACTCGATAGAACCTCTCGAAGATTCTGGGGAGGTCCTCTGAGGGGATGCCAATCCCGGTGTCACAAATGCGAAGAACTGCGCTGCCCTCCACGCTTGCGACTTCAACCCTAACCTTCCCCGACGATGTGTAGTTGATCGCATTGTCAATTAGATTCAGGGCGACTTGTCGGATTTGGTCTGAGCTCGCTAGGATCATGACTCGATTGAGCGGAGCCCACTCCAGATCAAGACCACGGGCGATGGCCTTGGGCGTCATTTGGAGTACTACATCATGCACAATCGCCGCTAGATCGCAAGGCCTCCGTTCAACGGATTCACCTTCTGCGTAGCTTAAAACTAGGAGATCGTCTACGAGGGCCGATAGCCGATCAACCTCGCCGATTATTTGGTGGAGATACTTCTCCCGTAAGTCGCGGTCGTCCTGTTCAACGTCAACCAAGACTTCAGCCATGGCCCGGATCAGAGTTAGGGGAGTCTTGATTTCGTGGGAAACATTGGCTACAAAGTCTTGTCGAACCCGCTCTAGCCGCCGGACTTCCGTTACGTCCCGGATGCTTAGGAATACCTGCTTTGGAGCTGATGGGTTGGGCCATGCTCTGGCGATGACAACAAGGTCCTGACCTGTGCGCAATGAGAGTTCTTCCGAACGTGGGCTGGCATGTTTGGTGGCCTGCTTTACGAGTTGCTCCAGACGATGGCTAAGCGTCACGGCAAGAATAGCCCGACCCTCCATTTCCTGAAAGCCAAACAGAGTCTTGGCCGTTTCGTTAGCGAAGAGTACGACCCCATCCTTTCCAAGGAGGAACAACGCTGTTTCAAGTCCGCTACTGACGCTACGCAGGGTTTCGAAAGGTCCTTCTGTCTGGTGCTTGAACAGCCTCACTCCCCGATTATGAATCTCTAGCGGATACACTCACGTGATGAAGCGTATTGAGGCCATTGTTCGCATCAATAAATTGGAGGACGTGAAGTTGGCCCTCGAAGATATCGGTGTGTATGGTCTGACCTGTGATCAGGTCCGAGGCTACGGACGCCAGCAGGGGCAAACAGACTTGTACCGTGGTAGTACCTACGCACTGAATCTTATCCCCAAAATGCGCATTGTGGTGGTCACAAGGGATAGCGAATGTGAGCAAGCGCTTGAGGCTATCGTGCAGGCCTCTCACTCTGGAGAGATCGGCGATGGCAAGATATTCGTCTCGGAAGTCCTTGATGTCGTAAGAATTCGTACTGGCGAGCGAGGCGAGGCGGCTCTCTTGTGAGCCGGTGGGAGAACTTCAAGATATGGCGCGGGCGTCTCCCGCATTGGCGCGCTGATAACGTGACCTACTATGCGACATTTCGACATCGACGTGAACTTGGAGAGTCCGATCGTAATCTCTTACTCCGAGCTCTGCTCAAGCCAACAAAGTGGGATCTGCTGGCGGTTTGCGTCTTGCCCGGAGCGACCGAGATGCTTTTCACCGTCAAGTGCTCGCCCAGTGGTGAGCCCTATGAGCTCAGCGAAGTTATCGAACGGGCCAAGCAGAAAGCGGGGAAGGAGATTATCAAGCGGACTGGTGAGAAGTGGCCCCCCTTTTACACGGAGAGCTTTGACCGAATCATCCGGGACAGAGATGAACTTGAGGAACGGTGGCTCGCCCTGCTTGCTTCATCCGTTGAGTTAGAACTGGTGGAAGAACCGGAAGAATACGACGGGCTCTACGTAGCCCACGCTCCCTTGTAGATTGGATCACCTTGGGCGGGGCCTCCGGCGTAGCACTAGGATTCCAAGGCTAAGAGTAGCGAGACTGACTGGTTCGGGGACCGCAGCAACTGGGACGGTCGGTGGAAGCCCATTGTAGTTAGGATTACTAAATGCCCATCCGTCAACATCGCCATTGGCAAGGAGCCGATCGCTCATTCCTAAATTGCTGAAGACCCAGTCATCATGGCCGTTCGTGGTTACCCAATAGCTCCAATACTGCCCAGGATTCGAGTTCTGAGATTGTGAATGTCCAAGGTAGGTGACGGTGTTTAGGGATGCCCCGAACGAAAACACATCGAACGTTGCGGTGAGCGCAATGTCAGCTTCTACGACCGCTCGAAGCGCGTCCTCGCCTGTGGCGGCACCGTCCCAGCGATAGCCCCATAGGTAGGATCTCGGGGTCTGTCCATCGTTAAAGTCAATGACAAGAGCCGCCTGATTGGAGCCTGAACCGGCCCAAAGGCGAATGTCATCAAATGACACGGCTTGAACGGAGAAAGGAAGTAGGAATGTGATGAGAGCTGTGAATTTCATGGATTGAGTTTTCTTGATAGGGTCGGGTCAATGACCCGGGCAATTGCGTCAAGCTCGCCTCCATTGCCATCGATTCGGATGAAGCGAGCAGCCTTTTGGCGGACTGTACTGAGATCAAAGGCCGTTCCGCCCCCGGAGCCTCGGAAGGCGTCAATGGCGCTTCTTAGACTTAATCCGTTGAGGTCTTCCCGTGCCAGGTCAGATGGTACGGGGCGGTTAAAATCTGAAGGGATCCCGGATGCATCGAAGGCTTGCGTTGGCCAATAGCCATCGGCTCCTTGGAACGGAGTGAGAGGGAACGTGTGCCAGGTGAGGCCGTCCTGACTAACGCTTACACCCATCGGTTCAATGTAGTCTGCTCCCGAAATCACGAAAGCGGCGTCGGGGTTAGTCCCAAACATAATGGGCTCGCTACAGGCAACGAGAGCGTTCCCGAACACGATAAAGTCTGATCCTCGGCGGTTTGTGATGGGCGGATCAAACTCGACCGTTATCTGGCCCCCCGGATTGATGGTGCACAGGAGAGGCTGGTTTTCGGGGGAAACATTCCAAGTTGAATAGCCTATACTGGGGGCAACCCTCTGCATAGGGCCGCCGTGAATCGTATCCTTCACCCATCGAGTAGGTGGGCCAAGCACCGCACTCGGTACACCATAGATGCCAGCGCCAAGATTAGAGTAGCTGACCACCGACGACGCAAAGGGTGCCGCAATTCCTGCGCAGGGAAGGAAGAGAACGGGGAGGAATCTACTGCAAGTCATAGAGGGTGTCATCCGCACTCAAGGCGCCTGTCAACGGTGTCATCCGGCGGTAGATTTGGTTCTGGCTCGTGGCATGCAGGTCGGTCCAAGTCACGCAAGCACTCTCGAGATGCCGGAAATGGACCGTGCCGGCCATATAGAGTGGGTCGGAGGGGGCTCGGAGGTAGTTCTGTCCCATGACGGGCTGCCCGTATCCCCCGTCGGCAAAGAGAGCCGTGCCCGAGGGATTGGCGATAACCGAAAGTGAAGCGGGAGGCTTGTTTGCCCAATAATCACCACCGACGTAGGTAGCATTGTAGCTGTAGCCCGTGTAGAGGCGGCCCCACGTTCGACCTTTGAAGGATGGGCAACGCCAAAGTCGATTTTCCTTGCAATACGGGAAGAGAAGACCGGGCTGGGTGCCGTCTGTAAAGTCCCAGGCAACTTCCGAGCTTCCCGATGGGTAGTACGACGGGACGACATGGTCATCACAATCGGAGGCGTACAGTGCCCATGCTTGTCCAAGCTGTCGAAGCTGGGAAAGGCATGCCGTGCGCTGTGCTGAACTTCGCGCCTGGGCGAAAGTGGGCAGCAAAACTGCTGCCAAGGTGGTGATGACGCTGATCACCACCAGGAGCTCGATTAACGTGAATCCGCGTCGTTCCATAATCTCCCCCACGGAGAGCAAGCAAGGGGTGGGAAGACGCTAGACTTCCGCTCATGCTCGTGAGCTCCGCGACAAACTTCGGAGGGCATTCGGACTCGCGAGATCGCATTACCGTTGCGGCACAGTGCCGGAATCTCACCGGACTTTCCCCAAGATGCTCGAGCCACGATAGCCCGAGCCGAAGATGAAAAAAGTCTACCCACTTTGTCGCAACTTCTGTTAAGATTTGTGCATGAGGCTCATAGTCTTGTCATTGGTTGGTGTATCTGCCGTTGCTCATGGTCAGGTCGAACAGTTCTTGAACACTCCCCGATTTGCTTGGGGTGCAGGTTCTGGCTTGCCCGCTCCTTACACGCAAGCTGATATGAATATCACCATGGAGTTCAGAGTGGTAACCACTTGGGTGCCGTATACCTCCACGGGTGGTCTGCAGGAAGTTGTTTTGACCAAAGCGCCAGGGAGTGCCAACTTCAATATTCCTATTAGCTCGATAACAACCCTTTTCACGTCGAGTCAGCCGATTGTTTGGTCAAGTGCCGTTTCGGGACAGCAGGTGACTTGGACCACCAATCAAGTGTTTTCCCAGCCCGGCGGTTACGTGATCTCCGGTAGCTTCGATAATGGTGGAACGCCGGTCTCTGTGAACCTTACCGTCAACAATGTTGCCGTCACGGGGTCGTTAAGATCCAACTTTGCCGGTTCACCGCCAGCCATGATCACCACCTTGGGGCGCGTGGCGAACGTACGAGGTACGCATACCGGAGGAGATGCGGTGAACTTCATTGATATGGACACGGGTACGGCGAGCGGAACCGTGGCAGGGCTGCCGGTCAACGATGTGAAAGTTCACTTTCGCAATATCCAGCACATCAATCACCCCCCAATGCCCTACAGGCTGAATTGCACCGCGAACCTTGGTGATGTCGCCAATAACGGCCCATATACTGCGAAGATTGATATCCTGCCTGCGTCGGGTCCCGGCCCCGTCGAATGGAGTTGGACTGGGCCAATCACACAGTCAACAGCTTTTGACTTGTCTGTCTTCGGGTTTGACCCCGTGCCGATCGCGGCAGCCGCGAACCGTAGAGTCCGGATTCGTGTAGGCTCGCACCTTTCGCAGACTCTCCCGATAACTTTGTGGGAGAACCCGGCAGTTGTGGGATTCAATCTCATCAACGGCGATGTGGATGGCTCGGAAGAAGTGGATGCGGCCGATATTGACGCTACGATTCTGTACTTTGGAACGGACGGCTTCGGTCTTCCGGTACATCCTGACGTGGACAATAGTGGGGAAGTGGACGCGTCCGACATTGACATCGTCATTGCAAATTTCGGTCAGACGGGAAGCTAACGCGGCATCGTGCCAATTCGGCTGAACGGCATGAAGACGAAGATTGGCTTCGCAATGATGCTTCTCCGAGGAACGAGGCCCCAGAAGCGGCCGTCATCGGAAGCATTCCGGTTGTCCCCCATCATTAGGTAGAGGCCGGCTGGAATTGGAGTCGCTGGAAGCTTCGCCAAATAGGCTTGGCGGGCGAGGTCGTTGGGGTCTTCGAGGTACTCGTTCACGGACATCTGGGTGTTGATGCCTCCATCAGGAAAGATTACGCATGGAATGATGCGGCCCTTGTCATTAACAAGCTTGAAATCCACCCGCGATTGTCCCAGCTTCACATAAGGCTCATCAACGAGCTTGCCATTACGGTAGAGATTTCCAGATCGAATCTCAATGACTTGCCCAGGGGTGCCTACGCATCGCTTGACGTAGTCCTGAAGTTTGGTAGGGCTTTGCCTCAGGGCTCGAACGGGGGGCCTAAAGACAACGATATCGCCTGCAACAGGATCGGAGCCCCGGTAGGTGAACTTATTTGCGACAATGAAATCTCCCGTCATGAGCGTGGTCTCCATGGACTGGGACGGGATATTGAAGGTCTGGACAGCAAAGGGACGAATCAGGAGAAATACGATAACGCCTGCGTAGACAATGGCGTCGCAGAATTCGTTGAGGAACTTGACGACCCGGAAGCCCCCGTAGCGCTGGTGCTGCGGTGTTCCCATCAACTTTGGGAATACGGCCATACGAATGACCGTGCAAACTGCAACAAGGAGAAGTATATGGCTGAGCGGTGTCCTAGCCAGCCAGTCCACCGTCTCCATAACCTTGCTAGGTTGCTGGGCTAGGAATAGGCTCGGGTCGAAGAACATTATGAGCGACGTTCTTTGATTCTGGCCGCCTTTCCTACAAGATCACGTAGGTAGTACAGCTTGGCTCGGCGAACCTTACCATGTCGAACAACCTCAATCTTGTCAATATTGGGCGAATGAAGAGGGAAGCTGCGCTCCACGCCAACACCGTTGCTCATCTTTCGAACCACGATGCTTTCTGAAATGCCACCATTTCGGCATGCGATGATTAGGCCCTCAAAGAGCTGGATACGGAACTTGTCGCCTTCACGGACTTTCTGGTGAACCTTCACGGTATCGCCGGGACGAAACTCGGGTAGGCCTTCTTTCATGTGGCTCTCGGCCACACTCTTTAAAATCGCGTGCTTGTTCATACTGAATCCTACGCCGAGGGCATCCGGCGCGAAAATCAATTATAGCAGATCAAGATCGCTCTCATCTAGCTGGGCTGTGGCGAATAGGTCTGGTCGGCGCTCACGGGTCATTCGCAGGCTAACCTGCCTACGCCATTTTGCAATTTCTGCATGATTTCCTGATCGGAGGACTTCGGGAGGGGTTCTTCCTTCCCAATCCCAAGGGCGGGTGTATTGGGGGTAGCTCAGGAGTCCATCGCTATGTGAATCTGACTCCAGGCTCTCAGCATCGCCAAGCGCCCCCGACAGCAGGCGAGTGACTGAGTCCGCGATGATTAGGGCGGGAAGTTCTCCGCCGGTGAGCACATAGTCACCAACGCTGATCGTCACTGCGCCGTACTTCTCGTGAACGCGATTGTCAATTCCCTCATAGTGGCCGCAGACCAGAATCAGGCTTTCTTCGGAGGCAAGGGCCTTCGCGAGTGATTGCGTAAGTCTTTGACCCCAAGGTTCAAAAATGATGACCTTGCTGGAAGGCTTCCTGACCGAATCGATGGCCGCAGAGACGACATCCGGCCGCATGACCATGCCCGGTCCGCCGCCGAACGGCGAATCGTCCACTGTATGATGAGCATCGGTCGCAAAGTCACGCGGATTAACCGCGGCAAACTGAACGAGGCCAGCTCCTTCGGCCCGGGCTAGAATGCTGTGACGGGCCGCTGGCAACACCATCTCTGGAAACAGAGTGATGAAGGTAATCGAAAGCACGAGCCGGAGCCTAGAAGCGCTCGTCTTCCTTCATATTGACGATGACCGGCAATGTCATGGTTTGCACACTACCTGCGCCTGACTCACCACCACGACCACCGCGCATCCAATTGAAGACGCGCCAACCAAACTCCATGATGGGCACTTGATTAGAGCGAAACTCACTCATGACGCCAGCAATGGCATCCGTGAACAAGCCAACCTGGCCACCAGCACGAACAATACCATTCACATTTTGGTTTGGCAGGGTCGCCTGAGTTTGGGCAATAGCTCCCACCATCGGGGTTTCCATACCGAAGTATCGTCCCGCTACGGTTGGCCGATTAGCCTGAAAGAACGCGAAAATCTTACAACCCTTGGCCATAAACAACTTGTAAAGATCGCTCTTCGCAAGCATGGTAGAGCTTTCCGTAAGGACCGAGGAGTCAATACCCGTCATGTAATCTTTACCGTCAAGATTGACGCCGGCCCCCGAGAAGTAGATGAAGACGGTTGCCCCCACTTCTACCCGATCTGCCAGCGCTTGGGCAGAAGCTCGCATCTGCGAAGCGGTTGCGTTCTGAACAATATCAATATTGTCTTCCCGATAACCGCAGAAGCTGACAAGCTTCTCGCGCAGTAACAGTGCATCGCTTGCAGCAAAAGGAACTTTCAGGTTCTCAAGGCGTCCTTCCGAGTTTCCAATGAGAAGGGCGTACTTGTCCATTCGAAGCGCAGTCGGCGCGACCACCGTTCCCTGATTGTTTCCTGCGGCGGTTTGCGCTCCTGCTTCTGTCGCGCCCGTCGGGCCGCCGCCAAGCTGAGCGATCGCTGCGCGATCCTCCGGCGTGAGCAGATCTGGATCAATCTTCCAGGTCAACTTATCCTGATTGGTTGAGAAGCTGTCCTCAAGGCTACGCTGCTTCCCGACCTCTCGGAGATTCGCATAGGCCTGGGCGAGATAGTAGTAAGTCTCGCGGCTATGCTGCTCCTTAGCGATGAGTGCCTCCCACTCACTGGCAACTTGACGCAAGAGAGCGGTCCGTGTTGCATCATTCTGCATGGCGGAGGCCGCCTTGAAGCCGCAATAGGCTGCGGCAAAATTGGCCGAGTAGGGAGAGCCATTTCGCCATACGCGTTGCTCAGTCGCGGGGCCAGGCAGTCGAGTTGGTGACGACTGGTCGTTCGCCCGAAGGGCCACAGCACGCAGAAAGTCAGCTCTTGCCTCAGCCCAAAGGCCATCCTTCACATTCTTGATTCCCGCCTCGTAGGCATCAGACCAAGCCTGCGCGAAGGATAGGGCTGTCGCGGCGAGCGCGAGCAATACAAAGATCGTCCTTGAAAACTTCATTAGTGCTAATTGCTTACTTGAATCGGTAGCTCATCATAAGGGACATGTCCGTTCCACCACGAGAGTTGGAGCCGAAGTCCACATCAATTCCGAAATTCTGTTGGTCAGGATTGTAGCCGAAACCGAAGGTGAAGGCGCTGAAGGAACTGAATCCATCTCCGCCCTTTCCGATGTTGCGGAATCCCATGCGAATGGGTACGTATGCCCCCCTCAAGCGGTAGTTATACTCTGCGCCAACGCCGAGGCCAATTTGGCTACTGTCTCGATTTACGAGGGCGGTGTTGCTACCTCCAAAGTACCAATCCAGTTGACCGCCGAGGAGAATAAAGTCATCCGAGCGCTTTGCCGTTTGCATGCGCTTGGCAACAGCAAAGCTGGCCTTGCCTGGGATCCTCTTGTAGTAATCCTTGACTTCGCTTCCTCCGCTGAGGGCGATTGGTGATCTCACGCTGAGGCCATAGCTAAAGTCCGCATTCGGATTGAACTGTAGGCCTGCCACCACGCCAATCCCGCTTTGGGTTCCGGAATTTGAGAGGGATACATTAGCGAGGAATGTGTCGTCTCCCGTGTCATTTGGCGTGCTGTTGTTGTCAAAGAGTTGATACTGTTGCCAATCTCGCGTGTTGTGCGAGGCGAACACGATCCCGACGCCAAATGACCGCGTATAGTCTCGGGTGGCTTGCCCCCAAGAGACAGTAAACAGATCCGTCTTAAGCCGAAGCTCTTCCTGGTAGTTGTTTAGGATGGTTCCGCCATCAAGCAAGCCGGTCCCCGTTACCTGATCTTTGATGAAGCCGGCTACGCTGTAGTTGAGGCCAATCGCGGCATTACCTCGAAGCGGGCGGATGAGTCCGACTTGGGTAACGCTCCTATTGCCGGAGACTCCGTCCGTTGACACATCAGGATTCAGGTAGTTCCGCGACCATTTTGACTTTGACCCCGTCAAATTGCGTAGCGTGACCGAAAAAGCTGCCCGATTGGCGTACCCCAACCCAGCCGGGTTGTTGACCGTAGAGGCGGGATTGGAGGAGGTTGCGCCAATGCCGCTCCCAAGACCAAGGTTGCGGCCCGTAGCCTCGAAGGCCGTGAGCAGGTCGGGTACTTGGGCTTGAATGACCCCAACAACCGAGAGACAGAAAGCGCAAGCAAAGATGCGAACTGATTTGAACTCCATAGATTCAGCCTTTACAATCAGGTTAGAGCCGGTTGATCACTACTTCTTGGGACACAGCAGGATTACCAGCCCTGTCCACAGCGGTGACTACCAACTTGAACTGAGACGGCAACACAGCCGTCTTCCGAATCCTACCCGTCCAGACTAATGTCGTGCCGGTGTTGCTGGCCATCATTCGGGTCACGCGCTGAATCAATGTGCCGTCCATGCGCCGTGCCATCACTTGAATTGCATTTGTGCTGACGCTTCCGTTGAATTGGTCGTTAATGCGGATAACTACCGGGATCGTCGAATTCGGGCGTACAGTTGAGCCGGTTGGCGAGATGACTTGAATCGCCGGGGTAACGCGATCAAGGGTTACGTTGATGGACTTGTTGGCTTCGTTAAGAGCCTTATCCTTTACATTGATCGAAATGGATTGAGGGCCATCGGTCTGTATGGCGGTGGTGTCCCAGGGCACGTTCACCGTGTTCGTTGAGTCCGAATTGTTAGGGATATCTTGGCCGTTCACCTGGACTTTCCAAAGGTCCACATTGCCCTCCTGAATCTCGAGGAAGATGGGGACGATGCCACGAACGAACGATCCTGTTACGGGATTACTATCCAAGAACTTGGGGTCGTTAACGTCAACGGTCAGATTGTTGATTGGCTGATCGGGGATGGTTCCCGAGGGGACCGTAACCTGAACCACCGCGTTGTACAAACCTTCCGGCGTCGACTGGTTGAAGCTAAGATTGATCGTTCCGTTGATGCGTTGATCGCTATCTGGGTTGAAAATGTTTTGGAACGTGAATGAGATCAGCGGGTTAGCAATATTGGTCACCCGAATTTGAACTCGGTGTTGCACCGTAGCGTTTGTGATCAAGAACCGGAGGGTGCTGTTTTTACCTAAAAAGTCGTTCGGCGACGGTGACTGAATGGTGAGCGTGGCGGCCATCGAGGCGGCGGACGCGAGACCTATAAGCGTTGTAAGGCTAGTTCGAAGCATGAGAAGTGAAACACCTTGCGGCCCGATTCTGTGCCGGACTCTAAGATTTTAGACGAAACAAGAATCCCGATTGGTCTACTCTTCCACCAAAAGTCACGGCTGTTGAACTTAAAAGATTCGTGAGTCCTAGTATTTATTGACCTTAAGATGACAATGAACTTTGCCAAGATTCTTCACGTGGCCCGTCGGGAAGCATGATTTTCGACGCGAAATTGACCGAAAAGGAAATAAAGAACAAAGAGGATGTCGCTTCAGCTTAATCAACAGATGGTCCGAGACGCATTGAAGGGGGCGGTAGGTCAATTGCCTGCCTTGCCTAATGTGCTCGTACGAATTCTCGAACTCACCGAAGACTCGAATAGTGGCAGCGTTGCCGAAATTGAGACCTTGATCAAGTCGGATCAAGCAATTTCCAGTCGTCTACTCCGTGTCGTTAACTCGTCATATTTTGGGCTGGGTGGCAAAGTCGCCAGCGTCAATCAGGCCGTTGTCATTCTCGGTTTCCAGCAGGTGAGAAGCATCGTTCTCTCCACGAGTTTGCTTTCTAATTTCGGATCACCCGGCGAAAAGCACCAAGAACTTCAAATGAGGTTATGGCGACATGCCTTTGCTACAGCCAGCGCCGCCCAGTACATCGGGCGCAAAAAGCGGCTTGGTGCAAAAGAAATGGAGTTCGTGTTTGTGGGCGGTCTCCTTCAGAATATCGGTTGCTTGTTCATTTTGAGCGTTCTGTCTCGGAGCTACTCAGCTCTCCTTTGCGAGGCCTACAATTCGAGCCAGCGGGTAGTTGATATTGAGAATGAGCGACTCGGGCTAAACCATTCCGAAGTCGGAGGTGAGATTCTTGCAAAATGGGGCTTGCCCGAAGACCTTGTTTCCGTGATTAACAGCCACGAGGGGCCTTTTGATGCTGAGCTTGACCCACTAGTTGCCGTCGTGCATTGCGCGGATCGTATCGGCGACCTAGTAGAGCGTGATCAAGCATTCAATCTGGACATGCTAGATCTCGCATTACCGGTCTGGGATTCCCTCAGCCTTGATGCCGAACTCCTTGAGGAAGCTTGGTCTCAAGCCAAGGAGAAGGTTGATGCAGCGATGGAACTGTTCGCAAATGGTGACCAAGCGGCCTAGGTTTGCCCGGCAAACCTGCCGAAATAGGGAATAAGGGAAACATGGCGCTTGGAAATAGTGCGGGAATCAGCTTTAGTGGCTTGAGTAGCGGTATTGATACTGCTTCGTTGATTACGCAGTTGGCGGCAATGGAGCGGCGGCCGATCGCCCGCTTGCAGGCTCAGCAAGCCATGCTCCAGACCCGAAAGACCGCTTACGACACGTTCAAGGGCCTTCTGGTAGGGCTGGGTACTGCAGTCAGTACTTTCAACAATCCCGGCGCCTTTGAGGTGATGAAGGCTACGAGCTCTAACACCGACTTAGCCACGATCACGGCTTCGACCAATGCAAGCATCGGGATCCGAGAACTGAAAGTCAATCAGTTGGCCACCGCGCACCGGGTTTCTTCGACGGCTCAACAGAGCTCCAGCCAGGCTCTTGGGCTAAGTGGTCAATTCAAAGTTGGTGAATCAACGATTTCGGTTACGACAACCGACACGCTCCAAACGATCGCAACGAAGATCAACGAGTCAGGGGCAGACGCGACCGCAAGCATTGTGGATGGAGGAGCTGGAAATGCTTATCTCACCTTGGCTTCAAAGCAGTCTGGTGCATCGAATCAGCTTTCCTTGACCGATTTGAATGTTCAGGGACCACTCTCGGCACGAGATGGCGTATTGGCACGTCTCGGGCTTGTGTCTTTGTCCGCATTTACTGGAGACTTGCCTAGCCAAACTTCCGCTGTTCTGAGTGCGACCGATCAACCTCTGTCGGATGTCTTGGGCTATGCACCTGGTCCGCAGACTTTGGAGATCGCTGGGCAATCTATTTCAGTGGACTTTTCGGTTGATAGCGCGGACAGCTTCGTTGCCAAATTATCGGCGTTGAGAGGCGTAGAAGCCAGAATCAATGGCAATCGCATTGAAATCCTCAGCGATACTTCGTTAGATTCGCCAGTCCTTACGGAACTCGGATTCTCCTCTGGTACTGCCTCAACGAGTCTGAGCGGACAGACCGTTACCCAACTGGTTGCGGCCCAAGACGCTCAGTATGTCCTTGACGGGATTGCTCTAACCTCGTCCTCAAACACGCTTTCGAACGTAATGCCCGGTGCGACGATCACTCTGAAGGCAGCTGATCCTACGAAGACAATCAACCTGACAGTAGAACGAGATACCGACAGTGTGATGAGTACAGCCAAGGGATTAGTAACGGCTTACAATCGGATCAATCAGTTCATACGTGACAACAGCTCATTTGACGCGGAGACTTACGGCACGGGAATCCTTTTTGGCGATAGCGTCGCTTCCCAGGTATCGGGACTACTCAATTCAACACTGTTTAACTCGGTGGGAGGGCTGACCACGTCCATAAGTAACCTGACTCAGATCGGTTTCTCTTTGGATGACAGTGGCAACCTTGCCGTAGATGACACGGCGCTTCGGGCAGCTATTGAAACAAACCCTACGGGGGTGGCCAATCTTTTGCGCGCAACCGGTACCACGTCATCAAGCGCGGTCAACTACGTCTCCGGCTCCAGTAAGGCGAAGCCAGGCACTTACGCTGTATCAATAACCCAACTCGCGACGCAATCAAGTAACACGGCGGCCATTGCCCAAACCGGAGCCACCGGGGCAGAAGAAGTTCTCAGCTTCGCGGGCTCGGCCTTTGGTTCGACCGGCGTTGCCTTGGTCGTTGCAGCTGGTACTACTCAAGAGCAGGTTGTCAGCCTCATCAATTCCGATACGCGCCTCCGCGACCTTGTTGAAGCGAGCGTGGTTGACGGAAAGCTATCCATCACTAGCAAGCGTTACGGTGTAGCTTCTGACTTCACGGTTACGAGCTCCGCTGCGGCGACGGCAACTTCAACTGGCCTTGGCACGACAGCGGTCCATATCTCAGGCGTAGATGTTCAAGGCACGATCAACGGCGAAGCCGCAACCGGATCGGGACGTTTCCTACTCGGCAACGTTGGGAACGCCAATACCGAGGGCCTCCAAGTTGAGTACACCGGTACTACCTTAGGGGATGCGGGAACTGTTACGTATAGTCAAGGCATGGGGGGGATGATTTTTAAGGCCCTTGATACCTTCACGAATTTTCAGGACGGGCTGTTTGTGACCACCAACAAGACGTTGGACGACCAGATTGCCGACCTCGATAGCCAGATCAACCGCATTGTTGAGAGGGCCGATGCGCGTACTGTAGAACTTCGCAACCGGTTCGCAGCGATGGAGGCGGCGATGCAACGGTCGCAAGCCCAACTAGCTCAGTTGACGCAATCCCTTGCGAGTATGCCTCGCTAGTCGGGCCATTCACCCTCGAAAACCAGCTCTGCTGGACCGGTCATCGTGATGCGTCCACCGATATAGGATATGCGCAGGTCGCCCCCTGGCAAGTGGACAAGATGATCCTCGCCGCCCCTAGCGACTGCTACCGCGCAAGCACCCGATCCGCAGGCATGGGTAGCCCCTGCCCCGCGTTCCCAAGTCACCATGTGAATACCGTCGTCCTCTTCCCTGGCAAAGTGAACATTTGTACGATTAGGGAAGTCCGGGTGGGTTTCTAGATCGGGCCCGTGCGCAAGGTAGGGCTCCAATTGACCCTCAACAAAGAAAACCAGGTGCGGGTTACCGACATCTATTGCCGATCCCTTGAGGGTTTCGTTGCCCACCACGTACTCTCGCTGATCCCACAGAGTTTTGGCAGTCCCCATCTCCACGGCGTAGGGGCCGGTGCCCGTCACCCGATATGTTCCTCCTCCAAGTTGGATGCTCCACTCTGGCTCTGAATAGCCAACATGTCTTAAGTATCGGGCAGCGCAACGTAGCCCGTTGCCGCACATGCCTGATTCGGATCCATCGGGGTTCCACATTCGCATTGCTGCGATGCCGGGGTGAAGCGCTTCAATAACAATCAAGCCGTCAGAACCCACGCCCTCAACCCTGTGGCAGATGAGCCTGATGAACTCAGGTGAGGGTTCCGAACCAGGTTCAGTGAAAATGAAGTCGTTGCCGAGCCCGTGGAGCTTCCAGAAGCGGGTCATTCGGGGTCAATCGGGCCATCGCCGTCTTCAGGTGAGCGATTGGATCCGATTGGCCGTGCGGGAACGATACTGGTGACCGCGTGCTTGTACACCAATTGTGTCGGCTTGCCCGGGGTGTCCAACATGACCGTGAATGCGTCAAAACCGCGGACTTGACCGCGAAGCTGAACACCGCCCATTAGGTAGATCGTGACGCCGATCCCTTCCTTTCGGACTTGATTCAGAAACATGTCTTGCAAATTTATGCTCTTAGCCATTTATTTTCACCCTTGATTAGTTAGTTCGTTGATTCTTTTTAGGGTCGTTTCAACATCCGTGCTGGATGCGGGGCCGCAATTGGCCCGGTTGAATTGCACAAGGTTGGGTTCAGATCGCATCCAAGCGCGTTGGCGCTTTGCGTATTGCCGCGTTTGAAGTTGTATCGTCTCCACCAGCCCCTCAAAAGTTAATTTATCCC
>JADLGZ010000035.1 GCA_020849075.1 Fimbriimonadaceae bacterium
CGGAGGCCTCATATTTTGCTTAAACGAGCATTTACACTTATCGAACTTCTGGTCGTAATCGCGATTATCGCGATTCTCGCGGCCATTCTCTTCCCTGTGTTCGCACAGGCCCGTGAGTCGGCCAAGACTACGGTTTGCTTGAGCAACAACAAGCAGAACGCAACAGCCACATTGCTTTACATGAATGATACGGAGGGAATGCCCCCCCTAGGCATGACTGTAGAGCCTGGCAACAAGCTGACTTTCGTCCACGACCGAACAGCCATCTATCGCAAGAGCCCAGATGTATTGCAGTGCCCCAGCTACCCAACGGGTAAGGGCGGGCAAGATTACACGGGCCCAGCCACCGGAAGCATTGCTGGGAGCTTGCTGGAAGCGATCCGAAACCGTGTGGGTGGCGGCGTTACGATGCAAAATACGTTCCGATACAACGCGTATGTTTGGAACTGGGGCATGTTTGGTATGGTGACCGCAACATCGCCCATCTACGGCTTGCGCCCTAGTGGAAACCAAACGGTACCAGGCAAGGAAGTCATGCCAACCAACGAGGGCAGAATGGAGAAGGTTTCTGAGACCATCATGTACACGGATGGATACTTCCCTCGCCGATATAACACAACCGAATCCCTTTCCGGTTGGATCAATTGGTGGTACAAGTGGGAGATATGGCCCCGGCACCGAGGCGGTGTGATTTTCACATTTGCCGATGGACACGCCAAGTACTACCGTTACAGCGGGCTCCCAACAGCGGGTCGTGTTGTTGATAGTTGTCCAACTTGGGCGGCAGTAAGCGCGACAGAGACTTACTATTCTTGGACCCGGCACGTCACACAAGCCGTTTTGAACAATTGTGGAATTCGTGAAGGCTATCCAGTCAGCGAAAAGCAGCACGAGTGCGTTCCGCACCCCGGTCAAACCCCAAATTGGGGCGATATTCACGGTATTCCGGGTACCTGCGTCGGTGACATTTACGTCCCGTAAGGTCCCTGTCAATCCTGATAAATGCCCTGCCCGATTCGGACAGGGCATTTGCATGAGCCGCCCCTACTGACCCGCGACCGGTGGCAGGTCCGTCCCCGCTTGGGGCCCGACCACCTGGGCCGCGCCACCCGCGGCTGTCTGGTTCTGGTTGATGAACTCGAGCAACCGCTCGAACTCGCCTCTATCCTTCGCCCGCGCAATGGCATCCTCAACCGCCACTACGCCCTTTTCAACGAGCTTGATCAGCGCTTGATCCAGAGTCTGCATCTTCTGCTTCTGTCCAGTTTGGATCATCGAAGCCAATTGGTGAGTCTTGTTCTCGCGGATATTGTTTCGCACCGCGCTGGTCGCCACCATGACCTCGAAAGCGGCGGCTCGGCCCTGTCCATCCTTACGCTTGACCAAAGACTGGCTGACGACGCCCAACAGATTGACGCTGAGTTGCATGCGCACCTGCTGCTGTTGATAAGTAGGGAAGACATCCACAATCCGGTCCACCGTTTGGACCGCATCCACCGTGTGCAAAGTGGCAAAAACAAGGTGCCCCGTCTCCGCCGCCGTAATCGCTAGATGAATGGTCTCCAGGTCGCGCATTTCGCCGACCAGAATCACATCCGGGTCTTGCCGAAGGACATGCTTGAGCGCATTCGCAAAGCTGAGCGTATCGTGCCCCAGTTCCCGTTGGTTAATGAGTGCCTTCGCGTCATCGTGGACAAACTCGATCGGATCTTCGACGGTCACGATGTGATCCGGCCGCGTCTCATTGATTCTAGCGATCATGGCCGCGAGTGAGGTGGATTTTCCGCTCCCCGCCGGGCCGGTTACAAGCACCAAGCCACGGGGCCGCTCGATGAAGTCAAAGCAAGCCTCCGGCAATTGGAGCTCCTCCATGGTCTGGATTTGGTAGGGGATCACGCGAAAGGCAGCCTGTACGTGGCTCCGCTGCTGATAAAGATTGCCTCGGAATCGGGACAATCCGACGATTTCATGAGCGAAGTCCAACTCTAATTCTTCGTCGAAGCGCTGTAGTTCGGTCGCCGAAAGCAATTGTTGGAGCTCAGCTCGAAAGTCTTCGTCGCTGAACGGGTCAATATCATCAAACTGGCGGAGTTCGCCGAGGATCCGCACATAGACCTTGCCGGTATCGGTCTTGAAATGCAAGTCCGAGCCACCAAGCTCAACGCACCGTCGAAGAAGTCCATCAATGCGTTGCATGGGTTGCCTCCGTGATAATCCCTTCGCGAACGGCCCGAGTTTCGAAGTCCCCAAGGTTGGAGCACTTCGCCGCCGCATGTTCATAGTCAATGTAACCTTTCTTCATGAGCCAGAACAGGTGGGCATCCAAGGTCTGCATGCCCAAGTCGCCGCCCGTTTGAATATCCTTGAACAATTGATGGGTCTTACCATCGCGGATCATGGTTCGGATCGCCGGGGTCGCCACCATGACCTCGAACGCAGCAATCCTTCCCACAATGTCCTTACGCGGCAGAATGGTCTGCGAGATGACCGCTTGCAGGGTCACGCTCAATTGAGTGCGAACCTGTTCCTGCTGGGCCGGCGGGAAAACGTCCACCACTCGGTCAATGGTTTGGGCGGCATCCACCGTGTGCAAAGTGCTGAACACCAAGTGGCCGGTTTCAGCCGCAGTGATGGCGAGTTGGATGGTCTCCAAGTCGCGCATTTCGCCCACGAGAATAACGTCCGGGTTTTGCCGCATCACGTGCTTGAGCGCATCGGCAAAGGTGTGGGTGTCCGTGCCGAGCTCGCGCTGATTGATGATCGCCTTCTTGTCCTGATGGACGTATTCGATGGGATCCTCAATGGTCATCACATGGCTTGGTGCCGACTCGTTGATATGGTTGATGAGTGCGGCAAGGCTGGTTGACTTGCCGCTTCCGGTCGGGCCGGTCACAAGGATCAGGCCACGGGGTAAGAGGGACAGCTTCTTCGTAACCGGGGGCAACCCCAATTCCTCGACCGTACGGATCTTGTAGGGAATCACGCGGAAAACCGCGCCGATCTTGCCCCGCTGCCAGTACATGTTCACCCGAAACCGGGCCGCTCCCTCTACGAAGTAGCTGAGGTCCAGCTCCTTGTAGTTCTCAATCCGCTCCTTTTGTTCATCGGTGAGAATCGAGAAAAGCATGTCGTGCAATTCTTGACTTGAGAGCGGAGCCAGCTCCGTATGCACAAGGTCGCCCTGAATGCGCATCAGCGGGACATTGTCGGCCTTCAAGTGAAGGTCACTCGCGTCATGGGAGATGACGCTACGGAGGAGTTCATCAATGTGAGTCGGCATCGCGTTTTTGTCCTGTCTGTGCCAAAAGGCACGATTCCTGCAGAGTTTTTATCTATCCAAGCATACACTTTCCTGAACTTTGAGGGAAAATGAAACAGTCCCTTACGGAGAAGGGACGGGGAACCCTGTAAATTATTATGTCTCGCAATAACCTTATTTTCGGCGCTCTTGCTAGCTTCGTCGCCACGTCGGGCGTTGCGTATGCCCAAGATTCTTGGAAGTACGCAGACGGTCAGGTCTCGGTGCAGTTTGACCAAAGGGCACTCTCGCGCTTAGGCGCAACGATCAACAACGAAACGCAATCGGTCCGGCCTGCCCTGCCATTCGGCGATAGCCGGTCTTGGCGTATCAACACCAATCGTTCCACCTTCAATTGGTTTGGGCGCAAAGATCGCTCCCTCCAAGCAGGAAGCGGTGAACTCGAAGTTGATGGCGGCTTTATGCTTAACCGTGGCGGCCTAACCACGAGTTTCCGCGACTTCACACTCTACTTTAACCAAGGTGGCGGGACCATGGATCTGCGCATGAATGGGTACAGCTACCCTCCATATCAGCCCGTTCAGTTGGTGGCCACAAGGCCGACCCTCGCCTTCAATCAGGCGACCGGGCAACTCGGGCTATATAATTACGAACTCAGCATCTCCGATGAATTGGCCAGCGCTTGGGGTGCCCCCAATGTCTCCGGAACAGTCATTGGCCACCTCACGATCACGGGCGATATGACCGCCGCCCCCACGAAGATGGGCGGTGCCAATGGCAATGAGCGATCAGCTCTTGACTTGGGCCTTTGCCAGCTGACCGGCCTTCGCTTGGTCTCCGGCGGCCCCAAGGAGCTAATCAATGGCTATTGGTACTCCGCTCTCACTGCGGCGACCCTTTCGAACAACTATGGAACTGGGGCGATCACCTGGATTGCCTTCGACTCGCCATACACGGCCCTTCGGCAAATGCACCCGACAATTGGCTTGAACACCTACCGCAAACTCGCTACTGGTGAACTTGAGCAGATCGGCGAAGGTCAGTTGAAGCACGGTTGGTACGCGGTCAATGGATCCAGTTGCGCCAGTTGTGGTAGCGGCATCAACAATGGCTTAGCCCTTGGTCAGGGCTGCGCTGACCCATACAGCTCCGGTAACAACGAGAACCGTGGCGACATTGGTCCTAAGAGCGAGGTCAACCCATACACCGGCATTTGGAACACCGCAGGTTCGTGGTTCGATACGCGCGGTAACCCCAGCTACACGCCAACCCAGATGTACATGAAGGTGGCCCACACCGACATCGTGCCGGGAGCGTCGTACTACTACGAAGGCTATTACATGGCGGGTTTTGTCAACAACAGCAATGCCTCCACCACGAACGCCTCGAACATCACCCAGATGGTGGACGTGAACAAGTTCAATAACTTTGCTTGGAGCACGTGCAACTTCTCGGTTACGACCTCCACTTCCACGTCCACTTCAACGCTCAACGTGACGAGTTCGGGCTCGATGCCCAATCAAGCGCAGGTAAACCACCCGCAACGGATGCCGCTCATCATGACTTGGGGCGATGGCCGTCAGATCATGGAACCCACGTCCGTGGGCAATCTGGTCACCGCCTATCGTGTCACGCCCGTATCGGGTGACCCAGGTTGGTACAAGTACGACTACTCGGTTTACAACGTGGACCTTGATCGACAGGTCAGGTCCTTCCATGTCTCAGTGGATGATAGTGTGAACGTTCGCAATATCACCTTCCGCGACATTGATAAGGACAATGCCAATGAGTGGACCATGACTCGCGCCAATGGCGACATTTCGTGGGAGATGCAACAAGGCAATTACAATCCGCTGATGTATGCTCGGCTGTACAACTTCCGGTTCGAGGCTCAAGCTGCGGCGGTGCCGAGTTGGGCATCGGCAACGATGATCAAGCCGGGTGACTTCCCAGAGTTGAATCACGCGGTAACCGGTCCTCCTCCTTCAACTCAACCGATTACGGGAACGATTACGATTCCCAATTGGGTGGGCCCAGTTCCAGCTCAGGTGGATCTTCGCCTGAC
>JADLGZ010000036.1 GCA_020849075.1 Fimbriimonadaceae bacterium
AGCTTGTCCTTCACCTTTTCAGCATTTTCCCAAAGCTCCTTGTAAGCTTCTTCAATCAGTTCAACAAGTGCATTCGTGTACAGCATTGCGTCACGGAGAATACCTGTGCGTCTTTAGTGTGCATGGTCGTTGTGATCGACAATTTCGACAGCTTTACCTACAATCTCGTTCAGTACTTGCAGGTTGCCGGTCAATCCGTTCGGGTCTTCCGAAATGACGCTACGTTCGATCTTGCGGGCGCGAGCCATGTCGTGATCTCACCCGGCCCTGGATCGCCCGCCGATTCGGGTTCCAGTTTAGCAATTGCGAAAATGGCCATTGCAGGCAATCTAGGGATTCCCCTCCTTGGCGTTTGCCTCGGGCACCAAGCCATAGGTTATGTCGCGGGCATTGAGGTGGGCTTCGCCGGTGAAGTTCGCCACGGGAAACAAAGCCCCATTGCGCACGACGGCGATGGGATCTTCACGGGTTTGCCGTCGCCGTTTCAGGTGGTGCGCTACCACTCCCTATCCCTAAAATCGGCGCCACCCGGATTCATCGTCTCGGCCAGAGCGGAAGACGATGGCGAAATAATGGGAATTCGCCATTCCACATTGCCCATCGAAGGCGTACAATTCCACCCCGAGTCCATCCTCACCGAGCATGGACAAGCTATGATCTCGAACTTCGTACACCACCGCTCGTCTACATCCAAAAAAGTGGCCTTTCGGGTACAATTTTGAACCTAGATTCTTATGGCTGAAGATCTGAGTATTTCCCTTGTTAGCGTCGAAGATGAAATGTCGCGTAGCTATGTCAACTACGCGATGTCGGTCATCATCGCCCGGGCCCTGCCGGACGTTCGCGACGGCCTAAAGCCCGTTCAGCGACGCATTCTTTACGCCATGCGCCAACTGAATGTGACGCCGGACAGCCAACACGTGAAATGTGCAAAGGTGACCGGTCAAACGAGCGGCGACTATCACCCACACGGCGATCAGGTGATTTACCCCACCTTGGTTCGCATGGCCCAACCTTGGAGCCTTCGCTATCCCCTCATTGATGGTCAGGGCAACTTCGGGAGTATTGATGGCGATTCACCCGCTGCTCAACGATATACAGAATGCCGCCTGACTCCCATCGCTATGGAGATGCTGGAGGACCTCGACAAGGAGACCGTTGACTGGCAGCCGAACTACTCGCAGACCCTTAATGAGCCCACAGTATTACCGAGCAAGTTCCCCAACCTCATCTGCAATGGCTCGCAAGGCATCGCTGTGGGGATGGCCACGAATCTGCCACCGCACAACCTGACCGAGGTGTGCAACGCATTACTCCATAGACTTCACAGTCCGGAGTGCGAGGCAGAGGAAATCATGCAGGTCATGCCGGGACCGGACTTTCCCACCTATGGGATCATCATGGGGACACAAGGCATCAAGAATGCCTACCTGACGGGACGCGGAAGCATCATCATGCAGGCCAAGACGATGATTGAGCCTGGCGACATGGGTAAGAGCCTCATCGTGGTCACCGAGATTCCCTACCAGGTCAACAAGGAGACCTTGATCAAGTCCATTGCATCGATCGCTAAGGATCGCAAATTTGATGGCATCTTGCGCGTTGACGATTTCAGCGACAAGCGCGGAATGAGAATCGAGATCGAGATTCGCCGCGACGTCAACCCGAACAAGGCGCTCAATTATTTGCTGAAGCACACTAACTTGCGCACAACCTTCGGTGCGATCATGCTTTCATTGGTCGAAGGTGCTCCTCGTACGGCTCCCATCTTGCTCCTGCTTGACGAACACCTCAAGCATCGCCGCAGTGTGATTGAGAGGCGAACAAAGTTTGAGCTGTATCGCGAATTGCTAAACGCGCACCTTAACGAAGGGTATCAAATTGCGCGACGGTTCCTTGACGACGTGATCAACACCATCCGTCAAAGCGAGAGCCCTAATGCGGCCCGACTTGCCTTGATTCGTAACTTTGGCATGTCACCAATTCAAGCTGAAGCCATTCTCGCCATGCCTCTACGGCGACTCACCCAGCTTGAGCAATCCAGGCTGGAAGAAGAGTTTAAGGCCGCACTCCTCAAAGTCCAAAACTTGATGGATATCCTCAGCGACTCGGTCCGAATGCAGCGCGAAATCGAGGCAGAAATCATCTACCTCCGCGACAAGTTTGGCGACGAACGCCGAACCAAGATCATCGCCCGAGAAGCGGGAGACTTCAGCGATGAGGACCTGATCCCAGAAGAAGAGGCGATCATCAGCATCAGCCGCGATGGCTACATCAAGCGTGTCTCGATTGATGCTTACCGAGAGCAGAAGCGTGGCGGCAAGGGCGTGAAGGATGTTCTTAAGGTGGATGATGAACCCGCTCACCTCTTCCAAGTCAATACCCACCACTTCATTCTGTTCTTCACTGACCGGGGACGCGTCTATCGGCTCCGCGCTTACGACATCCCAGAAACTGGGCGGTATGCCAAGGGGATGCCTGTCATCAACTATATCGCGATCGAAAGCGAGGAAAAGGTGACCGCTACCGTCAGCGTCAAGAGCATCAAGGATCCCGGGTTCCTCACCATGATCACGCGCATGGGCGAAATCAAGCGCACGGAGATGGAGAAGTTCTCCAATATTCGATCGAATGGCTTGGTTGCCTTTGACATTGAAGAAGGCGACGACCTGAAGTGGGTTCTCAAGACCACGGGTGATGATCATGTCTTGCTCGTGACCCGTGAGGGGCAAAGTATCAAGTTTCACGAAGCCGAAGCCCGTGGCCGCGGGCGCCAAGCGGGAGGTGTCAAGGCGATGCGATTCAAAGAAGGCAACCCTGATGACTGCGTTGTATCCGCCGGAATTGCTCGCGAAGGTTCCTCACTCCTTGTGGTGGGTTCAAATGGCTTCGGAAAGCGCACCGACGTCGAAGAATACCGAGTACAAGGTCGAGGCGGCAGCGGTATTCTAACCATGAACGTTACGGATAAGACCGGGCCGATTGTCGGGGCTGAAATCGTGGACGAAGATGATCGCCTGATGGTCCTGACCGAGAAGGGTAAGTCCGTGAGGTTGGCCGTAAACACCATCCGTAAGACGGGGCGCGTTGCCCAAGGCGTGAAGCTCATTACTTTGGCAGCTGGTGATCAGGTGGTGTCGTTAGCACGAGTTGTAAAGGAAGCCGACGATGGCGAAATCGAGGTTGGTGAGACGGTAACCGATGAAGGTATCCAAGCCGCACCGGGTGAGGATATTTTGCCGCTTGAAGACAACTAAGCCTACTCGCCAGCGACCATAAACACAAATAGGACGCTCCATGCTGCTTCGGCGAGCATGGAAAACGGAAACTGCAGAGCTAGGGGCAGGGCGTAAGTCAGATAGACCATGGGCACCCAGTACGCCCACCCCAGCGGCATGGTCGGGGCAATTTCGTCTCGATAGAATGACCACCTGAGCGCGACCCGCCAAAAAGACATCCGGTAACCGGACTTCCTCCAAGCAAAGAGCGCACCCGCTAGTGGAAAGCTTAGGAAAGGGGTGAAGACGAGCATATCAAAGCTCATCTTCATCGTTAGGGTGCCTAAGTCAGTTCCGTGACCAAACATCTGCGCTTGTAATCCGTAGAGCAAATCCACTAAGATGCCGATTACCCCATAGACAATGCCAACCCATAGGGACCGCCCAAGATCGAACCTTGCGCGGCCCGTAACAAGCTTGGCCATCTCAGCGACTATGCCGCCCGCAACAAAGCCAGCCCCAAAAGCAGCGGGCAACCCACCCGCCGACTTGGCAACCCCTACCCAGCGAGCCCAATCCTGAATTGGCAGAACATTGTAGTAAGCCCAGACCAAGAATCCCGCCGCAACCTGAATGAGAAGCATGGGAGCAAGGTTGCGGCGGATGGTTTCGAGGTTTCTTTGGACCAAGCCGGAGATACCCGCAGGATACCAACCCTTACTTGACACCGGCAACGTGAAGTGTCTTTTCGCGTGTATAGGTTACAAAACCCTTGGCACCGCCGCGAGGGCGGCGAACATATTTTTTCAGGGTGTAATCAACCGGCACCATGCTGGAATGCTTGAGGGGAGAATGACGGGCCGACACCTGGGCCCCAAATAGCAACACCTCAGTCGGAACTCGGTCTGGTTGATTGTGAGTGGGGATCAAGATGTGAGCGCTCGTATTGCCTCGGACATGCATCCAAATGTCATTTGGCTTGCCCATCCGCATCGTCAAATAGTCGTTAGCCTCCGCGTTTTCGCCGTAAAACACGCTGTACCCGTGGGGAGCCGCCAGTTCCTTCACCCGGTGCCCCTCAAACGGGCGGTCTTCTTTCTTCTTCGGCACGCCAGACCGGTGAAGCCAGTGATGACTCTCGGCAAACTGCCTTGCTTGCTCTAGCTCGGCTAGTGAGATGTAGTGGGGCAAGTTTGCAAGAAGGGCTTCAACTTCACGTAAGTCCTCGGAGAGCCGCGCCAATTGATCGCTCACCTCAGCGATGCCATCCTTGGCTCTCCTTGCCTTTTTGAACCATCGTTCTGC
>JADLGZ010000037.1 GCA_020849075.1 Fimbriimonadaceae bacterium
CAAGTTTCGCGAGAATCCGGCGAACGACCTGACTCCGGTCGTCGTCCTCGGCCATGAAACGTACTCCAATGGGGACGCGGTTGGCTGGGACGTGGTTGGTGCGTCAAGACAAGCCACCCAAGACATGCTCGCCAAAGGGGCAAGAAAGATCATTCATTCGACTCTGCCTTGGGTCATCAAGGACTACCCACGAGAACAGCGCCGGACCGGCTATTCGCAAGCGATGGAAGAGGCAGGCCTTGAACCAATGCTCGTCGCCTTGGAGGGAGAATCCAGCTCTGAAGTTGAAATCAGGGCTCGGGAGTGGATTCAAGCGAACGGAGTGCCGGACGGCGTCTTTGGGTTTACAGATTCGATCGCGATCGGATTCGCAAAAGCCCTAATTGCGGAAGGAGTGAGGCTACCGGAGGATTGTCTCATCTGGGGCTTCGCGGACTATCCAGAATCCGAAGACTTCCGGGTACCGATCTCATCCATTCGTGTCCCGGTCGAGGAGATCGTCGGGAAGGCGTGGGAGTGGCTAATTGAGCGGATCGAGAACGATCCTGGCGAGTCGCGGAGCCTCACTTATCCAATGCATCTCATTGATCGTGAATCCTCGCAAAGATAGGAGCTCGTCCGCATAGAAGGGCCCTAACTAGTATTTTTGCGGTATTTCAATAATTTGCCATCTAGGCATTCCATTTTCAGGCTTTTTGTTTTATCATAACGTTATTCCAACGCAATGGCGTGATTATTGCGCTTGCGTTGGGCTGAGGTTTCCCCTTCAGTTAGGTAGTAATCATGATTCGACGACCCCAATCTTTACTCTTTGTCGCCATGTCGGCATTCGCCTTGTCGAATGTCGCTCATGCGCAGTTGACGGTCAATCTCCCGACGGTTGACTTCAACGATCCAGTGACCTCATTGCCAACACCCGGTTCGAACAATCCGGTTAACGTTCTGTACACCGCGACGGTCGGCAGTGGGTTCATTCTCTCAACGACCGTGAATCAGTTGGCCGGTGGAACCCTTGACCAAGACTGGGACAATATCGCTTCCAACACGACCTGCGGCTTCCGTATCACGAATAGCGCTTACCCGGGCAACTGGGCTGACTTCACCCTTTCAAACCAGACTTGGAACAACTACACGGCGAACATCACGGCTACGACTCGCTCTGCGTTTGGTCCCCTCAAAGATACATCCTTGCCTAGTGGTTCAACGATGACGTTTGAGGCTTACAACAGCTTAACCACCGGCGCAGTTGAGGGCCAACGAGAAGTTCTTGGGACCAACATCGGCTTCACGCTGAATTCGGCAACCTTTACATCGACGGTGGTGACCACGTTCACTTACGCGGGGAGCTTCACGAACCTCTATACTGGCTCGCTGACGAGCGGAAGTCAGTTCACCGCAACGGCAAGTGGTTCGCAATTCGTCTTGACAAATCAAACCCTAGTCAATAGCCTGACCATCCACAACGTACATTCCTCCAACCAGGGAGGCGACGTAAAGTTTGCCGGTGAAAACAGTGCCTACCCAGGTCTGTACTTGACCATAACCCCATGGAACTCGGCTGGTGGCTACCTCATGGGTGAGAACGTCACTCGCTATTTCGCTGGAATCGGTGGAAATGCCGGCGGTACCTTGGCGGGAGGTGTGATCAACCCTGGTACGACTTGGACCTGGTACGTCTATGACGGCAGCGATGCCGGTAGCGACGGTGTCGCCGATATGGGCGTCGAGAACATCAGCTTCTCGCTAACAGGAACTACTTTCTCGGCCACCTATGATTCCGCGACGATGCCCGGTCCCTTCAACGCAGGCGGCGCCTTGGGTTCACCGGACAATGCAACGGTAACGCTCCCGTCTGTCGGAACGGCCTTCATCATGGGGACTTCGGTCGTCTTCCACGGTACGGCAACTCAAGCCAATACTGCCTCGGCAGCGTCCGATTTGCGCGTGAGAATTCGCAACTCGTCTTATCCAACCCTGTCTCTGGACTTCCAGCCCACAGCGGCAAACTTTACTGGCGGCGTGGTCAATGTCAGTGACTTCCAAATCACGACACCATCCCAACGTGAAGTCTATTTCAACCGACAGCAGAACACCCTCCGAGGAATGACAATGCCATCTGGATCTACCTTCACGGCTGAGTTCTGGGATAACAATGACAATGGTGCCGGAGCCGATGCCACTTGGTCGAACGTACGCATTCGCTTCCAAGCAGGCCCGGCCGCCGGTAGCGGCGCAGCGCCGTCCACCTTCACGGACTTGGGAACCGTCACCAATGCAAACTCCAGCTTTGCAACGGCCTTGAATGCAACGTCTCCGGCCATCGCACCGGGTGATGTTCAGTGGTTCAAGTTGACGGTGCCCACGGTCGTTGATGGCGGTGTCGGCACCTACCTCAATCTGTGGGCATCCTCCGCTGGCGCGAATTCGGTAACGGATTCGGTCATCAGCCTGTATGACAATTCGGGTCGCCACCTCGCCTTCGACGACGACAGTAGCGGCGGCTTGTTCAGCATGCTGACTTTCGGCGCTCCCGGAGCGGCCACTCCATGGTCGATAAACCAACTCGTGGGTGAAGAAGCCTTTAGCGGCAAGGACGGTCACGGGCTTGACGCTGGTACCTACTGGATCGCGGTGGCTCCCTACCATGCCGGCGGGACATTTGCAGATGCATTCGCCGTCACGAGTGGTTCGAACTCCTCCTTCGCGGGGGGCGTGAAACTGAACGTGATTAGTAACCTGCCTTCGCCAATTATGGCAAGCCAGTCGGTTACGGGTTCACTCATGTTGAACGACACAACAACGTTTGGCTCATCGCTTGAGCGATACATCCACTACACGGTTCGCCAAGATGGACAGGTCGTCGCAGGTGGCATGGTGACCGCCGAAGGTCAGAACACACCGTTCAACGTCACGATACCGAGCAACACGTCCGGAATGGTCGAAATCACATGGGACGGCTCTTCGTTCTTGACCCGCAAGTCATTCGTAAACCTCACCGGTTCGAACCAGGAACTCGGCCTTGTGACCATGCAGAATGGCGATGTTGACGACTCGGGTGAAGTGGATGCCGCTGACGTGGACGAAGCCATCGCCAACTTCGGAGAAACGTGGCCCGGGGGCTACGGCAACATTGACGCTGATGTGGATGTCAGTGGCGAAGTTGATGCCGCCGACCTTGACATTATCATCGCTAACTTCGGAGGGATTAACGACTAACGAAGCGATCGTAGTACACCTGGCCTACATGGCCAGGTGAGCGACCTAAGGATCTTAAGACAATGAACACAACTCGACTTTCAATTCTCGCTCTGGCTACCGCTACCTGTAGCTTCGCAACGGCACAGTGGTATCCAAACACCGTTCTTTCCGGAACGACCGCCGTCAGCTCGGTACCCGGCCTATCGGTTTATGACCTCACCTCGGTGAACGGTGTGCCCATCGTCCTCGGCGGACATGGAACTTCTACCGGTTACAGCGGCCCGATTGGCACGTTTCGAACGATCGGCACAGACCTGACCCAACGGAATTACGTCAAGGGACTGAACAGCATTGGCCTCAATGCTGCCTCCAGTTATTCGCAATCCCAGAACATCTCGTGGGATGGCAATAAAGTGAGCGTTGGAATGCTTTTGCAAACACTGGATGGAAGCGTCCGTGCCAGCATGGCTGCCTATGACTTCACCACAGATCTCATCACCCCGTTTGGCAATCTAGGCTACTATTCAACCGCAGTGACTCCGCCAATGGCCGCATCGGGGTACACAATTTCCGGTGATGGTAATACCGTCGGTGGACAAGCTTACTGGAAAGCCGCCCACAGTGGTACCGCCTCCACCGCCTCCAATGTCATTCCCACCGTTGCCACGAGTAGCGCGATCCAAAGTCTGATCCCGTCCACAAACAATAATGGCCGGGTTCAATGCTTGAACTTTGATGGCACGGCGGCAGGCGGATATGCCATCGGTAGTGGGGACCCCAAGATCTGGCGAAAGGTGGCGGGCACTTGGCAGACCGGCGTCGCTCCAGTTGGCGATATTGGAACCAACACAGCCGTTAGCCTCGGATCACCAACGGCTTGCGATGCAACAGGTCGGTTCTTTGCCGGTGGTGGAGTGGCTGTTGACACTAACATTTGCCCCTACCTATTGGACACCACGACATCAAAGGCGATGGTTATTGATGCGCCCATCAACCCGCCCGTCGTCCCCGGCGTCAGTTGGCGAGGCAATGTAACCGCATTGTCCTCTTATGGAGATATCGCTTACGGAGTCTTCCAAACATTCCCAGGCCTATATGTTGATGTGTTTGAAGGATTCATTTGGACTCCAACGAGCGGCACTCAGTTGATGGACGCCTTCATGGACGCGCAGTGGCCGGGAGCTCGCCCCAGCGTACTCCACATCAATAACTTTGGCAGTGCGGCCATGTCACCGGATGGCGATTGGGCAAGTTGCACCACATGGTCAACGGATACAAATGCCGCAGCGGGAACGGTTGCCCTTATCCACCTGGGCACTCCGGTGCGAGGAACCCTGACCCTGAGCGACTTCGTCGGTGACAAGAAGTCCAAGACGATGGGCTGGAAGCTTTTGGACAGCGGCGATAATGTCGTCGAAACCCTGTCTGGCAAGCTCGATGATCTCGGGCGGTGGGTCTGGCTCGTCAAGACTGACATCAGTTCCGGAACCTGGAAGATCCAAGCCGACGGCGGTCAGTTCCTTAGGAACTCCACTACCTTCACGTACGCCACGAAGAACGCGGTGAATATGGTGATGACCAACGGCGACCCCGACTACTCGGGAGAAGTGGATGCGGCCGATATTGACCTCGTTATTGCCCACTTCGGCGAGACCCCGGCTTCTTCTGGGTGGAATGCCGATATTGACGTGGACGGCTCTGATGAAGTTGACGCCGCCGACATTGACATCGTCATCGCGAACTTTGGCAGCATAGACCAATAAACTCCCAAGACATGAACTCAGGCTGGCCAACTGGCCAGCCTATTTTTTGTCAGCGGGACCTTGCTCCGCCAGCGGCGCCGCCGCCTGTGCGGCTGCCGCCGCTTGGCCTTGACATTCCCGGTGGCCGGCCGCTACCCGTCAATCCGCCGCCCTGTTGAGCCTCTTGCATGCGCTGCTGGATCTCGCGCATTTCGGCCCGATTGATTTCGGCGATCACAACTTCCTGGTCTTCTTTCAAGCCCGACAGAACTTCATAGCCATCATTGCCGGACTGACCGAGCTTGACCTCAATCCGTTTGGGCTTTCCATCCTCGCCTTTGATCCTCACAAATGTCTTGTCACCATCGCGTTCCACGGCTTGCACAGGTACGAGGAGCACATTGGGCTTGTACAATGTGAGGAACTCGCAGGTGGCATTCATCCCCGGCTTAGCGGGAGCCTTCGGATCTTGCTTGATCTCGACTCGAACACGGATCGCGGTTATGTTGTTCTCCGTCTCCGCGCTCGGGTTAATTCTTGTCACCTTGCCCTCCAGTTGCTGACCAGGATACGCCTCGACGGTCACGCGTACGTCTTGGCCGAGCTTGACGCTGGCGACATCGGCCTCATCCACGGCGCATTCCACAAACATACGGGTCGTGTCACTAATCTGCAGAATCGCCGTTCCCTCGCTAAATGTACTCGTCCCCGGGGGAATGATCGTGCCCGCTTCGAGGTACTTTTTCGTCACAACCCCATCGCGAGGCGAGAGTACAGTCGTACTTGCAAGTTGGACTTGAGCGTTTTCGAGGGTGACCCGGCTTCGGACGGTGCTGGCAGCTGCGCTGCGACTATCGGCGGCCCGAGCTTGGATGTTCAGCAGGTCGTCTTGGGCTTGCTGAAGGTTGAGCCTTGCTTGGGTCAAGTTGGTTCTGGCCTCAGCGAGGTCACGACCAACATTGGTATCGCGGCTCTGGTTAGCGACCGCCGACCTCACCGATGCCTGAGCCTGCTCGACGCGGGCCTTTTGCTGACGAACCCTTACCTCGATATCCTTTTCAACCGTGGCGAGCTTTTGGCTCGCCGAATCGAAGGCCGATTGAGCGCTCGCAAGGGCGGATTGGGCGCGATCAACGGCCGACTTGCTGACATAGTCTTGCCGGAAGAGCTCTTGTTGTCGTTCGTATTCACCTTTTGCCGAATCGAGATCGGCTTTAGCGCGAGCAAGCCCTCCGCGGGCGTCAGCTCTTAACTGGGGGATTTCAACGGTATTGAGCTGAATCTGGGCCTGCTCCTGGGTTGCCAATTCGGCTCTAGCTTGGCGAAGGCTGCTCGAGGTTAGCTCAGGCTGGGTAGCGGCGTTGGTTTCGGCCCGGTCGTATCGAACTTGGGCGATCTTGACGGCGTTCTTGGCATCCTCGACCGCGTTTCGTCGGTTCTTGATTTCAAGGGAGTAGTTGATCTTGGCGGCGTCAGCCCGGGCCTGAGCACTTTGCACGTCGGCCTGCGCTTGCTCGACAGAAGTTCTCGTGTCCGAAGGATCAATTCGGGCGAGTAGTTGCCCCTTGCTGATGATGTCACCTTCCTCGACAAGGATTTGGTCTACACGACCACCGGCCTTGCTTCGAATGTCCACGCTCGTGAGGGCGATGAGCTGCCCGGTTGAGGTGATGCTCCGGACGAGCTCGCCTCGGCCCACTTTGCCGTAGCGGTACTCAATGTCGCCTTCTGCCCCTCGATTGCAGCCAACCAAGGTTGCAATCAATGCGAGGGTAGCGACTCCATACACCGGGGTTTTGTACTTCAACATTCTTTGACCAAGCTAAAACTACGTTGTTTGAACGCTCAAGAGTTTCTGCCAGTTCTAACTCATAGGTAGAGCAATGCTGGACCAAAACACACGAAGGGCGCTCAGTGTGATTCCAGCCAGTCAAGCAAGGACTCGACTGTGCCCCCTCGATGAACTTCGGTGGCTTCGCCAAAGTGGTCCTTTCCCATGGCGGTCTCGATTGCGGCGAGATCGCCATCCCTCTCTATCTGGTCGCTCTCACTAAGCTTAACCCCAGCTTTGTCGCGCATTTCTTCTTCAAAACCGTAAAGCGCTGCGCCGGTGGACCAGTTCTTTAAACCGGTTTCGGCTTGGGCCAAGAATCGAACGCAGTCAAGGACGACGGCCCGAACGCTCATGGAATGAGCGAGTTCGAGCACCTGCCTGAGTTCATCGCTCGCTCGCTTGAAGTCTCCTTGTTTTGACAAGTTCAGTCCAAGGTTCACCTGCGAGTAGATCTGAAGGTCTGGGAGTTGGTGTTCGCGCGAATTGGTCAGAGCCCGCTCGAACTGTTCGCTCGCTTCGAAGCTCTTGCCCTGCAGGGAGTAAGCATTCCCAAGGATCAG
>JADLGZ010000038.1 GCA_020849075.1 Fimbriimonadaceae bacterium
CGAAGCGCCCTTCACAAGAGGGGAGCCTACGGTCACTTTTCCGTCATTTACGAGCATCACGACCTCGTCGAGGGTTACCTTCGTGCCGGGCTCGCCGTCGAGCTTCTCAACGATGATGACATCGTCCTTAGCGGCCTTTATCTGTTTTCCACCGGTCTTGACAATCGCAAACATAGAAATCTCCCCGCTCTAGGAGCGGCAAAGGAGAATGATAGCACACCGCCCCCCTGATCTGCAACCAATAAACCAATAGCGGCCGCGCGACTCCGCCTTATTTACTCCTCACCCCAACGAGGTACCTTCTCCCAATGCCATTTAAATCAAAGATCGCTTACGAAGTTGATCGTATTCATGCAGCGGCGATCTATTGTTCGGACGGTCGAATCGGGGCGCAGATTGACGACTTTCTGGCCAACGGACTGAACCTTCCGAAGGTTGATCGGGTGTGCCTTCCCGGCGGTCCTGCTTGCTTGGCTGGATACGTTGAGGCCACTCTCGAGCATCAGGGCGTCGTGGATGAGCTCAACTTCTTGGTGGAAGCCCATGGCCTAGATCGCGTCATCCTCATTGCGCATCAATCCTGTGCTTTTTATGGGGGCCGCTTGACAGTGGCCGAATCCCGGCTTCAACTCATTCAAGAGGCCGACTTGGTCAGAGCGGCCGCCTTGGTTCATCAGGTCACCAAGGTGGATAACATCGAAGCGTATTTTGCTCGAATTGATGGCGATTCGATTGTTTTTGAACCGGTTAGGGTTTGAGGCCTTCAAGCCATTCGTGGGTCTCGCGGGCTGTCCTATGAATGATCATCGGTCGCCCAGCCAGCTTCCAAGCCCGGATTCGCCGCCGCTTTGATGAGAATGACCGAACGTGCCAAATCAGGATTGAGTTACGGGAGAACACCTGTCGCCAAGTTTCGACATTGCCATTGCAAACGGGCTTCTGATCAACCATGCGACAAAGAGTTCGCTTAACCAAACGGTTAAATGAGAACCAGCGTGCATAGTCCAACGCGACGATCACGGTCGCCCTGGGCACTACCACATCGAGCCATTTGCCATAAGCTGAGTCGAGAACCCAGGCGTCTTGAGCGCATAGCCGAGTAAACAGCTCGCGCTGTTCCTCGTCAGGCTTGATCCGCCAATTGGATCCCCAGCAGAGTTCGTCCACAGAATGAAATGGCAAGCCCAGCCTTTCGGAAAGCTGGGCCGCCAACGTAGACTTGCCGGAGCCGGTGACTCCGTAGATCAAGATACGACTCAGATCAAGCCGTTCTCGCGGAAGATCGGATAGTGGCACTGCTTAAACTTTCGACCGCTCCCGCAGGGGCACGAATCATTTCGCCCGACATTACTCGGGCTGACTTCTTCAGGCCAAGCTCCTGGTTCGTGAGACACGACCTCGCCCTCAATAATCATTCCAGAATCGCGGTTAAGAACGTCATCCAATGCAGGATCGCCAGCCTCGAATTCTGCCGGTGGCTGGGACATCGGCATCGCGCGGAAGAAGTACTTGACCCCTTGGTCCCGAATACCCGAAAGGGTGTGCGTGAACAGATCAAAGGTCTCCCGCTTATAAGCGACCAGCGGATCGACTTGACCATAGGCTCGCAGGTTGATTCCCTCTCGGATGTAATCAATGAGCTGTAGGTGGTCCATCCACTTATCGTTCACGGCCTGCAGCATGATCTGCCGCTCAACAACCTCTCCATCGCCTCCGAAGCTCGCTCGCTTTGCCGTGTAGGCATCAAGGGCTTTTTCTTCTAGGAAGGCTTGGAGTGCGTCAGGCTCAAATTCATCCAGTTCAGCAGGGGAGACAAAGTCCACAATCGGCATGGTCTCATTGAGCCGTTCAAAGACTTCTTCGGAGTCATAGACTTGCGAACCATCTTCTTCAAGCACCCAGCCCGCCTTTACGGCATCGGCAACGACTTCCTTTAAGCCTTCTTTCAGCTCAGCTCCGGCTTCGTTGCCCAGAAGGAAGTCCCGGCGCATGCCGTAAATATGCTCACGCTGCGAGTTCAAAACATCGTCGTACTCAAGCACGTGCTTACGAGCTTCGAAGAAGTGGTTTTCGATTCGCTCCTGCGTCTTTTGGATTGCCTTGGTCAAGAAGCCAGCATTGATCTCCTCCATGGCGGGCCAGGTCTTCAAGAGTGGATTCTCCAGTAACTTCGCGTTGAAGATCTTCCACAGGTGGTCTTCAAGCGACACGAAGAACTTTGATTCGCCAGGGTCTCCTTGTCGTCCGGCTCGCCCTCGAAGCTGGTTATCAATTCGCCGACTTTCATGGCGCTCCGTTCCCAAGATGTACAGTCCACCAAGGGCCCGGACCTCTTCCGCCAACCCCCGGCGTTCCTGATCATCGAGCGGAAGTGGCGGAGCAGCCCGTTCAAGGCCGCCGCGTCGAAAGTGTTGGAAGGTGTCCGCGTAATCAGGATCAAAGCTCACTTCGTCGGACTCATCGTCCGTTTCGCGTGCCTTTTCAATAATCGCATCGCTAACCCTGCCGCCAAGCAAGATATCCACGCCACGCCCGGCCATGTTGGTCGCGATCGTGATAGCACCCTTACGGCCCGCCTCGCTTACGATAACGGCTTCCTTTTCGTGAAACTTCGCATTCAAGACATTGTGCGGAGCCCCGTGCTTGAGAGCCTCGACCAAGAACTCCTTGTTTTCTTCCGGCAGGTTGTGCTTCTTTAGGAACCAGTTGAGATTGTCTTCGTTAAGAGCGTCCCCGCTAATGCCGGCCTTCGAACAAATCGTGCTGAGGATTTGGTTGTTAATCTCCTCAAATGGCATTGCCGCTAGATCATCAATGAGCTTCTTAGCTTCCTTGTCTGTCCCCTTGACCTCCTTGACCTCATAGAGACGGTAGGCAAGCAAGGTCTTCTGGAGCATGTCGCTTGTCAGTCGTGCGGACACCATTTCCGACATTTCAATTGAGCGAGTTCCAACGAGAACAGGTTGCTGCTTAGTCCAGAGTCTCAGAATCTCATGAGCCATCGCCCGGAACTTGGCTTCCTGAGTCTTGAAGACTGCGTCCTCACGATCTGCGCGAGTCATGGGGCGATTGGTCGGAACGCTGACTACATCAAGGCCATAGATTTTGCGGAACTCATCTTCCTCTGTCTTGGCCGTACCGGTCATCCCGGCAAGCTTCTCGTACATTCGGAACAGGTTTTGGAAGGTAATGACGGCAACCGTTTGGCTCTCGGGTTGCACCTTGACGTTTTCCTTGGCCTCCAGGGCTTGGTGCAGGCCATCGCTAAAGCGGCGACCAAACATCATGCGCCCGGTGTTCTCGTCAACGATAACCACTTCACCGGAACGAACAACGTACTCGACATCCTTTTGAAACAAGCCGTGAGCCTTGATGGCCGCATTAACATGGTGGAAGAGCTTGGGGTCGTGAGCGATATTCTCGATCCCCATAAGGGTCTCGACGAGGTCCATGCCTTCCTCGGTGAGGGTCGCATTGTGGTTCTTCTTGTCAACGACAAAGTGAACGCCGGGGACTTCGCTATCGTCCTTCTCACCCATCGTTAGCTGCTGGACAACCTTGTCGATCTGAGAGTAGAGGCTGACGTCCGTGCTTGATGGGCCGCTGATGATGTGCGGTGTGCGTGCTTCGTCAATCAAAATCGAGTCGACTTCATCCACGATGGCGTAGTTGAGCTCACGCATGCTAAGTTGCTCAACCTGAAACGCCATATTGTCGCGAAGATAGTCGAAACCGAACTCATGGTTGGTGCCATAGGTGATATCGCAGAGGTAAGCCTCGCGCCTTGAGCAGGGTTCTAGGTTCACATATCGCGGATCTTCGAGGACGTCGGAGCCGTGTGAGTAGCGATACGAACCACCCCGCTCATCCGACTCAACGCTCTGGCCCTGAACTACGCCGACCGTTAGGCCAAGAAAGTCGTAGATCGGGCCCATCCAAGTTGCATCTCGTCGGGCAAGATAGTCATTGACGGTGACTAGGTGAGCTCCCTTACCAGAGAGGGCATTTAGATACATTGGAGCCACGGCGACCAAGGTCTTGCCTTCACCCGTCTTCATTTCGGAAATACGGCCATGGTGGAGCACGATACCGCCGACCATCTGAACGTCAAACTGTCGCATTCCCAGAAGGCGCAAGGAAGTTTCTCGAACAACGGCGTAGGCTTCGGGAAGGATACTGTCTAGGCTCTCGCCGTCGGCTAGGCGCCCCTTGAACTCTGGAGTCTTCGCTTTGAGTTCGGCGTCGGTGAGTTCGCTAAGCGCAGCCTCATAGGAGTTGATGCGCTCAATGATGGGTTGGATCGTCTTGATATCGCGATCACTGGTGTCAAAAA
>JADLGZ010000039.1 GCA_020849075.1 Fimbriimonadaceae bacterium
ATCGAAGTCACCGTCATCAAGTCGAAGAGCACCAAGCCGAAAAGCTTTGGAAAAGTAAAACTCGGGAACCTGGCTGTTTTCTGTCGTCAGTTCAGCACAATGGTGGATGCGGGCGTGTCGCTGGTCCGTTGCTTGGATGTTCTCGGTCGCCAAACTCAGGATCCCAAGCTCAAGAAGATTCTCATTGACCTTGGGGAGCGCATCGAGTCAGGTGAAACCCTGAGTAAGTCTATGCAGCGCCACCCGCGAACGTTTAACAACCTGTTTGTTGGACTCATACGGGCTGGTGAAATTGGTGGTGTGCTTGAAGAGACATTGCAGCGGTTGAGCCACTTCTTGGAGAAAGACGTTGAACTGCGTCGAAAGATCAAGTCCGCGATGACCTACCCGACTCTTGTGCTTTGCGCGGCGATCGGCATCGTGATCTTCCTCGTGTCATGGGTCGTTCCTCAATTCGCCCAGCTCTTCTTGGATATTGGTCTCAAAGCGGATGAGTTCCCAGCGATGACCAAGTTCTTGATTGACCTGTCCGCCTCGTTTGTTAAGACTTGGTATCTCTGGCTGGGCGGCATCATTTTGATCTTGGTGACGTACAAGCTGATCGCCTCAACGCGGTTTGGAAGACGGGTGATTGATCGCGCAAAGCTTCATGTGCCAGTGTTTGGCAAGCTCCACCACATGATATGTATGGCTCGGTTTAGCCGGACGATGGGCACCTTGCTCACTTCGGGCGTACCCATCTTGCAGGCGATGGAAACGGTCGCCGGAACGGTCGGCAACACGATCATGGCCGATGCCGTTCTGGAAGCACGAGCGCGCATCCGAGAAGGTGACCGTATTGGCGACCCCTTGGAGCAATCTCGACTCTTCCCACCGATGGTGATTCACATGATCGGTGTTGGCGAGGAATCCGGTTCCCTTGACTTCATGCTCCAGAAGATTGCCGACTTCTATGAAGATGAGGTCGAAGCTCGCGTGGCATCATTGACGGCGGCCCTAGAACCAATCATGATTCTGTTGCTCGGTTTCATTGTGGGGTTCATCGTTATTGCGATGTTCTTGCCACTAATCAAAGTGATCGAGACACTGTCGGCCGGCGATACCTAGAGAAAAGAGTCGAAGAATCATCGTGGCCTGAACCGTTCGGTTCGGGCCACGGTCACTTTGAGGTGGCTTGAACGTCCAGAATCTTCGAATGTTTCCTGAATGGACGGCGGTGGTGGGGTTCCTGATCGGAGCAACAATTGGGAGCTTCCTGAATGTCGTCATTTACCGCTTGCCACTCGGGCTCTCTATCAATGAGCCCAAGCACAGCTTTTGCCCAAGTTGCCAGAATCGACTGGCAGCCCAGGACTTAGTTCCCCTCTTCAGTTGGCTGTTTCGAGGGGGGAAATGTCGTCAATGCGGCGCCAAGGTGCCGGCCCGTTACTTTTGGGTCGAGGTGATCACCGGTAGCCTGTGGGGCTTGGTCTGGTACCAGCAGTTGTGCGTTGGGGCTGACGTGGCGAGGGCAATCTGTTTCGTCGTCATGGTGAGCCTCCTTGTTGCGGCCACGTTCATTGACTTGCGCTGGTTTATCATCCCAGACGAGCTCAATGCACTTCTTCTGTTGACTGGTCTGGGTTACAACGTCTCTCTGATCGTCCAGGGACGACCGGAGGCGTGGACTTGGGGGTTGCCCAGCTCTGTTGCGGGGGCGCTTGTGGGCACGTTGGTCCTTTGGGGCATTACCTTTTTGGGCCGGCTAATTTTTCAGAAAGATGCCATGGGGCATGGGGATATCAAGCTTGCTCGGGGAATTGGGGCGTGCCTCTTCCCGCTCGGTGCGATAGTCAGCTTTGGTACCGCGATCGTGCTTGGTGCGGTCCTAGGGATTTTCCAGGTAATTGTTGCCTCGCGGAAGCCCCAAGATGATCCAGAGGAAGAAACTTACATCCCCGAAGAACCCGAGAGCCTCGGTTCGATCCTGAAATCGGGTTTGGGATACTTATTAGCGATTGACGCAATCGGCATGGTCATCCCGAAACTATATATGGGGTGGTTTGGAGAGGATCCGCGTGCTCAAGAAACTTTGGAGGATGATGATTGGCAACCCGGTTTCACCACGATTCCATTCGGACCTTACCTAGCGGCCGGTGCCATCGTGGCGGCAACGGCCAGTGGCCCGATCAAGTCAATACTGGATGCCTACTTGAAGTATCTGCATGGCGACTAGAGTTTTTGCCGATGAGAGGAACAGAGGACGCGAACAATGAGTCAAGATTATCCAGCGGCGGAACCTACCTATATGAAACGACAGCACGCGTTTACGCTTGTGGAGCTTCTAGCGGTGATTGCAATCATCGCTTTGCTTTCGGCAATTATCTTCCCGGTATTCGCGCGGGCAAGGGACAATGCGAACAGATCCGGTGACATTTCGTCGCTGAACGAGCTTCGGACGTCGCTTCAGCTTTACCGACAAGATTTCGGTGGCTATCCACCTTCCCTCTTGGGCTACGTGGATCGCTATACAACTGGTCCGCAGAGTGGGCAAGTCATACCCGCAGAGCAGATCACGTCAGCTCTGTATCCCAAACGCGTAAGAAGCCTTGAGACATTTCGGCCTCGACCGGTGCGGGTACCCCAGAATGCAATTACGTCCGCCGTTTGGCCCGAGGCAGATCCCCGAGCAGTTGGCTCAGCGCCAATTGTGGATACCGATGGGAATAATCAAGTTACGAGCGCTGACGATATTGCCGGAGCTCGGCAAGCCTACACGAATACGGATACCGTGACCCGAAACCCGGGGCTCCCAGCCGGACCTGGAAACCCAGCGGCGGAATATTATCAGATCAGCGGCTATGACGTTGCCCAGAATCCTAAGTCAATCGGGAATCGAGCGAACCAGTGGGAGTTGCGGTATGCACTCTTTTGGACTAACTTCTCGATTGGGCAAGGTGCTGGTTTTGGCGCGGGTAGTGCTTTTGATGATCCCCGACAATTGGGCTATAACGACCCGCCGGAAAGTACGGTGATCACTTGGAACTCGTACTATCGCGACTTCGAGCCGAGCGGGGTGAATCGAGTTCCCCAGCGAATCAATCGCGACATCGTTTTGTTTTTGGGTGGTGCGGCTCGACCCTATGATTCTCGAAAAGTTTGGGATTACGCATGGCGCGTGATGCCGTAAAGCGCCCCAAGTTGGAGGCTATCTAGATTTGAATTTGTTTGTGCCTAGTTATCGGAAACGCGGAGCCTCGTTGATCGAGATTCTGGTCGTCATTGTGATCTTCGTGGTGGGGATTTTGGCGTCGGTCCAGGTCTTCCCGGGTGGCTTGGCCATCTTGCGGCAAAATCGCTCCAACACAGTTGCCAACGCCCTCGCCCGTGCCGAAATGGAGCGAATGAAGTCAAATCGCGATCACTCATTCAACGCTCTTATCGCGGCAAACTATCCAACTGTCTTGCCTGGAGTTCGTGAAATCGAGCTTGATATTCAGCGAGCTCCCAATGACATCAATCCACCCGCCCAAGTGACTGGGCTCGATAACAGCGGACTTCTTTCCGATGTTGATGGTGGCTTGGGGAACTGGTGGTTATTCTCCGGGGCTAATGCAATGAGGCAAATCATCGGTGAGGGTCGAACGATTCCCGCCGCCCGATATGTGGACGGTCCATTAGGGGCCAGATTTGGGGGTGTTCTCGCCGTGCAGTACGGCCCGCTCTTCCTGAATATCCAGTCCGCCAGTCCATCAAATCCTTCGAATCTCGTGCCTTTTGTGGTCTACGGGAATGATTTGGTGCGGCGGTTTAGTGATTTTGATCTGTCGAGCGACTTTCCTCTCCGGGACGACTATGTCACATGGATTGAGGATGACGGGGAATACTTCACTCTTCCGCAAGGTGCCTACCGCCCCGGTGCCCCTGTAGATCGTAACTATCGAGTCAGCGCACGGGTGCAGTTTAGCGATGGGACGGTGCAGGACTTGGTCCGGGTCGTTACGGTTCCCGCGGCGGCTATGGGTGCTCCGCGATACAACATTTCCCACGACTTTAAGGTTGTCTTCAGTGGTGCCGGCCCGGCCGTCACCCGAGTTGAACCCGACACGGTGCAAATCGCACGGCTATTCGATGAAGTGACGACTTTCTACACCGAGGCGCAAATTCAGGGGAACCCGGGCTTGTTGGATGATGCGGTCTACCAGTACCAGAGGTTGGACGACCAACTGGGCATTTTCCTCTTCCATCCGCAGGGGTCGCAATATCAGGAGCGTCGTGGTCGCGGTCGCTTACCCATGCGGGCCTTTGTAGACTACAACGTTCTTGATTGGCGCATTCTGCGCGATGACTTTCGCGTCGGTTCATCGGCACCGTACCAGCAAAAACTCTTGGTTGAGGGACTCAAGGTCTCGGGCGAGAGGGGGGGCGACAATTTGGTCTATCAAGGTTTGGGCTTCCCGGCTGCCAACGGCACGGTCACGCCAGCCCAGCGCGACCTCGTGATCTTTGATCGAGAGACGGGAGCGGTCATCCTGCCAAACAGCTACACGATTGACAAGTCCTTAGGTCTACTGCAATTCGTTGATGTTGATAACAATTCAGCCAACGGCCTCAGTGCTGACGTGGTGTACGCAGGGACGACGACTTCACAACGCGTTGATGATATTCGCGGGCGAGCGGTGCGAGCCCTCTACGAAGCAAAAGGTGAGTACGCAGTGCAGCCAGTAAAGGCCTTTAACCGCTACCGGGCTACCTTCAGTTCAACCCTCGGAGTCGGCCAATGCTATGTCGGTGGTACGGACCCGGGTGCTCCTCTTTCTCTGGACCACCGAATCTACTTCTCGCGCAGCGAGATTGGAAAGCAGGTAGTCGTTAGCGAAATCGTTTATGAAGACGGGGGAGGTGCTCGTAAGAAACTCACCGAGCAGGTCTTCTTGATTCGGGCGCCTGGTCCCAGCGACTGGAACCGCTATGCCTACATAGATATCCAAGATAAGGATGCAGGCGCTGTGCGATTCAACTACAGCCTTGGTTATGCCGTTCGATCGGTGCGCGGGGCCAGTGTCGGCGTCCGCGTGTTCTGGAACCCGTCGTCATTCCACTTGACAACGGATTCCAACACTAACCTTGAGCGAATGCGCCAGTGGCTCGGCCAGATGCGCCGGGTTACGACTGAGACTTTCCTCATGAAAGGGGCAGATAATTGATGCGAAGAAGGGCGTTTACTTTAATCGAGCTCATTACGGTCATGGCCCTGACGGCGGTCCTGATGGGGATCATTGTCTACCCGCTGGTTCAAAGCTTTAATATCACCCGGGCCGGGCAAGGATTTGCCGACGCCCAGAACCGAGCTCGCATTCTCATTGAGAGGATGACTCGTGAAATTGGCAATGCCGCTTTCGTTCGTGACAATACGGGCGAAGCGGGAGCGGTTTACATTGATGTCCCCGCATCCGCCGCGACGCCTGCCAATCTGGTGAGAATCAGGCTGGAAAACTCAAGGTTGGACATCGTATCTCCGGCCCAAGGGGACCCGACGCCTTCAAACGCCCCCGGGGGCGGATTGGTGGATCCCGATACCGGGCGGATCGACCCAACGCTAAAGACCCCGAAGGGAGATGTGAATCTCCCGGTGAGCGAAGG
>JADLGZ010000040.1 GCA_020849075.1 Fimbriimonadaceae bacterium
ATATCAGCCGCATCTACTTCGCCTGAGTTGTCCACGTCACCGTTCTGCATCGTTGCATTACCAATCGCTTGGTTCGAACCCGTCAGGTTGATAGATACAACCCGCTTCAAGAACGAGGAGCCATCCAAAACGAGTTGAGCGGCGCCCGTGGCCGAAGCGGGAAGGTTAATCACGAAGGCCGTGCTTGGTGTAGAGCAGGTGATTGAGCCACTTCCGACCGTTGACGTACCCTGGATCACTGAATAGCTAATGCTACGAGTGCTGACTCCACTGAATGCCGTGTCACCCAGAGTCAATGTTCCAGACACCGCTTGGCTACTCATCAGGCTCGGAGCCCAAGCAGCAGCGCAGAAAGTACCGGAGCCCGTGAACGGAGATGGAATTGTGGCTTCTTGGAGGCCACTAGCAATGTCGTATTTGTAGAACGATTGCAGAGTCAAAGGCCCGTCCGTCACGTAGTAGGCTTTCCCCCCCCCCGATGGCGAGACCATCAATATCCGTTTCAGTCCCGGGATAACCCAAGATAACTGGCGTCTGCGCGGTGTCGGTCAGGCGCCACAGGCCGCGAACTGCCACGCCGCCATCGCTAAGTCCATATATATCGCCATTGGCTGGATCGCAGTCTAACCCACCAAAATCATAGGTTGTTGGATGCCCGAATAGGATCGTTGAAACACCAGTAACCGGGTCGATTTCATAAACCGACTCCGTCGCAATGTTTCTCGTCCCCAGAAGTCGGCTGTTAACGGGGTCATAGGCTAGGGCGACAAAATTAATTGTTGTGCTGGTGCCGTAGCTCATCGAAACTTGTGTAATGCCGGCTGCATTGCCATTTCGCAAGTCATCATAGCTACAAGTAAACAAGGTATTTCCATTGTTCCAGTAGAGTTTCTGACCGGCGTCATTAGCGGCCATACCCCAGGCTTTCATGTTTGTTGCATTCGCAGGTGTGAAGAGTTCAGTCGCGGCCCCGGATGCAACATCTACGTAATACAGCGTTGTGTTGCCTGTCTGATCGTTCGCCACGACCAACTGAGCGTTCGCGGCTACCGCCACGACCAATAGGCCAGCTAGAGTAATTGATTTCATCATGAGTTCCTCAATGGGAAGAGTCTCCCGTTCTCATTGTAAGACACTTTTGCTAAACTACGTATCGCAAATTTGTCAGGACAAGAGCTATGACCAGCCAATGGCGCAACGTATGCAAGAATCACGAGTGATGGTACAGAGCAAATCCATAGGGGGTTGCTTCCTACTCGCCTTAACCGCAGTCTTGCGGGCTGCCGATACGATGGTTGTGCCCCCGGCATTTGAGTCGGTAGCCGGCACGGGCACCTTTGCCGGTCCGACCACCACATCGGCGAGAACTTACCAGTGGTTGATCAACGCCAACCAACTCACATCCTTCGTGGGAAGGGACCTCAATGGACTCTCGTTCCGACTCGGGCCATCCACGGCGGCTTTTCCATCAGAAGAAGTCACCGTTCCAAACCTTGATCTCTACATCGGACCTGGCGTTACCCCTAGTGCCCGGAGTATCACGAATTTCTCGCTCAATCACGGCCCCCTGACCCTTGTCCGGACAGGCCCAATGGTGATTGCCCCGGGTAGCTACACGCCGGGTGGCATCGCCTTCGGCCCCACTATCCCGTTCACGACCAACTATCTCTATCTAGGCGGACACCTACTAGTGGAAATGCGCAAGTCCGCCCACACCGGCTCCGGCGCGGTTTCAGGAGCAATCACGGCGTCCACTGGAGCTACCCTGGGCTATGGATCTCAGTTCAGCGCTTGTTGGGGTACTAGTGATACTTCAACTGCCGGCGCTCAAGCCAATTTCATTGTCGCACGATTCCACGCCGTCCCTCTGCCGACTTATCCGATCACCGGAACCATCGCGTTCTCCGACTACGTCGCGCCGCTCGAAGGGAAGGAAGTTCAAATGGTCATGAGGCCTGTTGGCTCTACCACGATCGTTCATTCCGGTCCGGTGACTGTAAATGCCGCAGGCGAATACACCCTTAATGTCCTGCAAACCATTCCGCTGGGCTCCTATGAACTCATGGCCGATACGAATCCGTTCATTCGAAGAAAGCAACCTCTTGACCTGACAACATCCGGCGCAACCGGGATTGATTTCAGCCTTCCCAATGGTGACAGCGATAACTCCGGAGAAGTGGACGCCGGGGATATTGATGCCGTTATTGCGGCATTTGGGGAAGTCACCGGGGGGACGAATTATTCTCTCAGCGTTGATGTTGATGGCTCAGGCGAGGTGGATGCCGCCGACATAGACATCGTCATCAGTGGGTTCGGGCTAGTTGACGACTAATCCAATACTTTCCTTTGAGATTTGGGTTTCCTCTGATACAGTATTGGAATGAACCGCACATCGCTCATTGCCTTGGCCGTCCAAGCTACGTGCATTGCCCAGGCAGGCACGCTGGTTGTCCCGCCCGCTCATGAGTTTGCCTCTGGTGGGGCAACGTTTCTCGGGCCACTGGCAAATGCGCCGCGAACCTATCAACTCTTGATCCATGAGAACCAGCTCACCAATGTTGTCGGGAAGACCCTGAACGGCATCACCTTCCGGCTGGTAACGTCGGCCACTGCTGCCTTCCCGCTGTCCGACATCACATTTGACGACTACTCGATCACACTCGGTCCAGGCCTAGACCCAGTGTCACGCACCGGCATTTTCGCAACAAACTTCACTGGTCTCCCGGTTCAAGTTCGCACAGGCCCGCTGACCATTCCAGCCGGCAGCTTTCCACCTGATGATCATGAGTTTGGGCCCAGCATCCCATTTAGCGGCTACACCTACGCCGGCGGACACCTAGTTGTTGAGATCAGGAAGTCCGGATTTAGCGGTACGAGTGCCTCCGTTGATGCGATTTCATCGCTCAGCGGCGGCCCCCTTGGCTACGGAACCAACTTCGCCGCTAGCTGGTCCAGTGATCCTCTGGCCAGCAGTGGTTCAACCCTTGCCAGTTTTTCCATCTTGAAGTTTAGCTACGAGGAGCCAGCCACGATGCCCATAAGCGGAACGATAGTCTTTGGTGACTACATCGGCTCGCTCAATGGAAAGGCCGTACAGATGACGCTCACAAACGCGGGCGCGACAGCGAGCGTTCACTCAGGGGTTGTCACCGTAAACGCAAGCGGAGCCTATGTTTTCAGCGTACCGTTAGGGCTCCCAACTGGCAATTACGACCTGTACGCCAATGCATCGCCATTTCTGAGACGCAAAGCCTCCATTCAGTTGGCGGGTGTTGGGGCCACAAATGTCGACTATGTATTGCAAAATGGGGATTGTGATGACTCAGGGGAAGTTGATGCCGCTGATATTGATGCGGTGATCGCGGTCTTTGGCCTCACAGAACCTGATCCTGGATATTCACTCAGCACAGATGTCGATGGCTCCCAAGAAGTTGATGCCGCTGACATAGATATTGTCATTGCTAACTTCGGCGGTACGGACGAATGACATAAGGTTCTCCCGTATCCGGGGCCCGGTAAACTAGAGTCCGATGGCGCAGTCGCAGTTTTCATTCGATATCGTGAGCCGGGTGAACCAGCAGGAGGTTCGCAATGCGGTGGACCAAGCTCAAAAGGAACTGATGAACCGCTGGGATTTGAAGGGAACAAACTCGGAAATTGAGTTTGAAAAGGATCAAATCACTCTGACGGGCGGTGATGAAATGAAGCTAGGGATGGTGCGAGATATCCTCTTTAGCAAGCTCATCAAGCGCGGGATTGACGCACGCCAGATTGATTACGGCAAAGAAGAGCCGGCCACTGGAATGAGCCTACGGCAGAAGGTGAATTTCAAGCAGGGGATTGAGCAAGAGACGGGGAAACAGATTAGCAAATCCATTCGTGATAGCGGGATCAAGGTGAACGCACAGATTCAAGGCGATGAGCTACGGGTGAGTGGAAAGAGCAAGGACGATCTGCAGAAGGCGATGGCCCTTGTAAAGGCAATGGATCTTGCGGTACCGGTGGAGTTTACGAATTATCGGTAGAGGGCTGTTGCGTTGCTGGGTCTAGTGTTTCCAAGCTATCCCCAGCTATTCCAGCTACAACCAGCAAACAACCATGCCTTACGTCCTGCTCGCCTTATCATTCCTTCTCGGAGCGATCCCATTTGGTTTGCTCATCGCCCGAAAAAAGGGCGTTGACATCCTGTCCGTAGGCAGTGGAAACATCGGAGCTACGAATGTCTGGCGCGCCCTAGGACCCGGGCCGGGCTCAATCGTCCTCCTTCTTGACATTCTCAAAGGTGCAGTCCCCGCCTTCCTTGGCAAAATGCTACTCCAGGATGATTCGTGGTCATTTGGATTGGGCCTCACCGCGGTACTGGGCCATTCCCTTTCTCCCTTCCTCAAGTTTAAGGGTGGGAAAGGAATCGCGACCGGGTGCGGGGCACTGTTGGGTTCAAATCCTCTCGTCGGCGGACTCTGCCTCGCAGTTTTCGGAATCATGCTTTCGATCACTCGCTTTGTCAGCCTCTCCAGCATCTGCGCGGTCCTCACCCTCGCCGTGCTTGGATTCCTCCTCAAACTACCAACGTTTGTCGCAACATCCTATGCAGTGATGTGTTTGCTCATCATCTTCAAACACAAGGACAACCTCAAGCGGCTCGCAAATGGCACAGAACGAAAGTTCAACGCGAAGGGCGGTGATGTGGTCCATTATGAGCATCCTGCCAGCAAGAGACCCGATAGGACCTGAATCCTTCCCCCTCTAATGCCCGTACCTCTGAGTACGATGGGCGGAGTCTTTATTGGCATTTTGTTGATTATCGGATCATTTGTGATGGCGGGCGTTAATCGGCAGACGAGCGACCGAGTCAATCTCAAACCGATTTCATGGGCGTCCCGAGTGCTAGGGATTGTCCTGATCGTCGTGGGCATCTTATGGAGTGGAGTTGTTCAAGTTCCGGCGGGCTATCAAGGCGTCCTGCTCCGCTTTGGCGCTCTACAAGGTTCGCTAAGCCCCGGAATACACATGATCGTCCCCGGCATGAATGAGGTCGTTCTGATGGAGACAAGAACTCAGAAGGAAGAGAGCCAGGCTTCGGCCGCCAGTAAGGACCTTCAAGTGGTCAGCACGATCATTGCCCTAAACTACCGCCTCGATCCAAATGCCGTGACGAAAGTCTATGCTGGTGTAGGGCCAGCGTATAAGGAACGAATCATTCATCCCGCAATTCAAGAATCCCTCAAAGTGGTAACCAGCCAGTACACCGCGGAGGAACTGATTCGGGCTCGCCAAAAGGTGAAGAACGAAGTTGAAGAAGACGTTACGGAGCGGCTCCTTGCCTACAACATCATCGTTGATCCTGCCGGGCTAAGCATTATTAACTTTGACTTTAGCGAGGAGTTTAATCGAGCTATTGAAGCTAAGCAGGTCGCCCAGCAAGAAGCCGAGAAGCAGCGTTTCGTATTGCAACAAGCCGAACTTCAAAAACAAACCGAAATCGCCCGAGCCCAGGGCTCGGCAGAATCCTCACGACTCAAGGCTGCTGCTCTCCAAGTGCAAGGCGGATCGCTCGTCATTGCCCGAGATTGGATTGAAAAATGGGATGGAAAACTGCCATCCGTGTCTACCGGAGGTGGCGGAAACTTTATCATTGATCTTCAGAGCTTGATGAAGCCGCGCTAGAATCACGACGAACTCGGGTCCGGGGTGCTTCTTTTTCACCTTCACCTTCTTGAGGCTTGGGAGGTCGCTTTTCTCGGATGCTACGGACCCGGTTCTCAAACCAGTCCTTCTTGCCCTGAATACCACTGGCCCCCCAAAGCTCCTCGACTTCTTGCACACCAATCAAGCGTGCTTCGCCGCTCCGCAGCCCTCGGATCTTCAGCGGACCAATACGAACTCGCTGCAGTTCTTCCACAGGATTGCCCACCGAATCGCACATCAATCGAATCTGACGATTTCGACCTTCGTGAATGATCATCCGCAATTTAGTCGTATCTGATCGCTTCTCGTAGCCTACGATTTCGACGTAGGCCTCGGCGGTCCATTTTCCTTGAATATAGACACCATTTCTCAGCCTTTTTAATGAGCGCTCACCGACTTCTCCCCGGACGATAACGTCGTACTCCTTCTCTACTCCAAAGCTGGGATGAGTCAATCGGTCTGCCAGGTTCCCATCATTGGTGCAAACAAGTAACCCGCTCGAGTCCATGTCTAGGCGCCCGACAGGGCGAAGCATCACACCAAGATCAGGCAGATACTGGGTAATCGTTGGCCGCCGTCGGGGATCGCTAAGCGTCGTTATCACACCCTTAGGCTTGTTTAGGAGTACGTAGTAAGGCTTCTCCGGTCGAATGGAATTGCCGTCCACCTTGACCCGATCATTCTCTGGGTCAACGAGAACACCCATTTCGGTAACTAACTCGCCGTTCAATTCTACGCGGCCCTCTGTGATCATGATCTCTGCGGCACGCCTACTGGCTACCCCGCAACGAGCCAAATACTTATGGAGACGTTCCTTCGGCGGGCCATCCTCGCGCTCTCGCCGGCCTTGATCGCTTTTCACAGGGCGGCGTTTCGGGCCATCTCCCTTCAGAACATCATCAAGGAGCCGCTTGGCACTCCGATTGGGAGGCCGACTATCTCGCCTTTCGTAAGGCTTACGGCCCGGCTCCGATGAGGAACCCACCTTACGGGAGTCAGGCTTGCCTGGTCCGCCCTTGCGGGGATAAGGCTTCCTCTCCTTATCAGTTGGTGTCCCTTCCTTGCGAGCGTAAGGCTTTCTTTCTCCATCCCGGTGGCCGCTGCCGGGCCGTTTCCCTCCATCCTTCGGCGGGCCGTCTTTGCGATTCCCAGGCTTGCCAAAACCTCTAGTGGAAGGACGCTTGCCGGGTGTCTTGTCCCCAAATGACTTTTTCCTGTAGGGCCGATCAGGCTTATCCATTTTATGCTGTCCTCACTCGGCGACGCATGACCCACGCACCCATCAGCATGGCCCCACCAAGAACTACCCAACTTGCACCCTTTGCATCTAATGAGTTGAAAATGGATGCGCGCTGAACATCACTCTTTGCGACTACGGGAAGGCGAACCGTGGTCCCATCGCTATCAATGAACTGAACCTCTCCGAGCGGCTGACCTGCAATTAACGGAGCCTTGGGTTCCGTTCCAACCCACTTGAACTCTTGATTGTTCAACCCCTTCTTGGCAAGAATTAGCCGCATGTTCTGGGCCAAAGCAACCTGGACCTTGTCTGTAACTCCATTTGAGACATTCAGCGCCCCCAACACTCTCCCCTTTTTAAGCTCGCTTGCTAGCTCATAATTCGAAAATGCCCAATCCAGCATTGCCTTTTGATCAACTTGCCAATCGGGTGTGTTGAGCACGACAGTAATGACTCTAAAGCCATTGCGGGTTGCACTACCGACATAGGTATGACCAGCAGCATCGGTGAACCCGGTCTTTATTCCATCGGCCGTTGGATCTTTTTCAAGCCATTTATTGCGATTAAATACGAGACGATCACCCTGATTTATTGTCCGATTTATCCAAGCTTTTTTCGTTCGCACGGTCTCTCGAAAGACTCCGTTTTTCATTGCTTCCCGAGCGATAAGCGCCAAATCTCTTGCCGTCGTGACGTGCTCTTCGTCTGGCAATCCATTCGGGTTTCGAAAGACTGTGTGCTTGCATCCGATCTGCTCAGCTCGCAGATTCATTCGTTCGGCGAATAAACTATCTGATCCAGAAACTCTAACTGCGACCGCATGGCAAACATCATTCGCGCTCCTCAGAAGCATGGCGTACAAGGCATCGCGTACCGATATCTGTTCGCCAACTCTTAAATGCAGCGTGCTCCCGGACACCGTCTCCGTGTCCGCAGGAGCGGTAATCGTCGAGGTCAGTGGCAAGGATTCAAGGAGCAGTAGCGAAGTCATGATCTTCGTAGTGCTTGCTGGATAGCGTTGTGTATCGGCGTCCTTCTCCCAAAGGACCTTTCCGCTGACTTCCTCAATAATGATTGCCGACTTCCCAGCGACCGACGGCCCTTGGGCCGCGGCCCAAGCAACGCAAAGGGCAAAAGCGGGGGTCACGAAAGCTCGCATCATGCGGTGGAGTCGCCAGATTCTACCGCCAGCTGGGTTACAGGCGGTAGGGCTTCTAGGCTCTCCAAGTTGAACAGGTGCAAGAACTGTTCCGAGGTGCCGTAAAGGATTGGGCGGCCCGGGGCCTGCTTACGCCCCAATTCATGAACTAAGCGGCGATCGAGCAGGGTTCGCATGGCGTGGTCGCTGTGCACCCCTCGAACATGGTCGACCTCGGCCATGGTTACAGGCTGCTGGTAGGCCACGACGGCCAGCACCTCCATCTGCGATCGAGTGAGCTTGTTCCGCGATGGCCTCAAGAACCGGCCGATTAGCTCGGCATAGCGTGGCTTGGAGCTGAGTTGGTAGCCACCCGCGATGCGAACAACTTGGATGGCTCGATCACTGCAGGACTCTTCGAGAGCACACACCGCATCAACAACCTCTTGCTCGGCTACCTCAAGGAACTGTGCCAACTCAATTGAGCTGACAGGTTCGTCGGCGACGAACAAGAGCGCTTCAACTTGCCTAACTAATTCCATTTATGAGTTCCCTATTGCAAAGAGCAAGGAGCCATCTTGCCCCAGTACTACAACCGCTGACGATAGGCGAATAAGTTCCAGCAGAGCCAAAAACCACCAAAGGGCCTCTCCTCGAGTAAATTCACCCTCCACTAATTCAGGCAGCGCCCTTGGGGATTCGGACAAGCATCGGGCTACGATCTTCATTTGATCTGCCAACGATCGACGAGGGCGACCGAAACTCACATGCGGCGTTTCCTCCACCGCCTTGTCCAGTAACGCCTCCAGAGCTCGCCCCAGATCTAATGTCGTAATTTTTCCTAGATCAAAGGGGATTTCGTAATCCTCGCGAGCATCCGCCGAACGAAAGAATAGGCGCTGCCGTTCCTCAAAACTCTCTTCCAGTCCTAAGAGCACGGGTTGGTAGAACTCCAAACCCGGGCCTTCATAGGGCAAGTTATCCAATTCTTCAATCGGTTCTGGCAGGGGGAGTAAGCGATGCGCCTTACGCTCCAGCAAATAAGCTATGGCGAGCATCGCACTGGAAACACTATCCACCTCCTCTTCGGGCCGGTCAAGCAAGTAATCCACGTAAGCAAGGCATATCGGATGCAGTGGGATGTCCCAGAGGTCCACCTTTTGTTGAATGACGCACTTGATGAGCGTCTCCAGTGTTCCATTGAATGCCTCGCACTGGATCGCAATCTCGGGCGGCGGTACGAGACCAAACGGGCCTTGCCACCGCGTTGTTTCGGGCGCAAGTGCTAAAGCCATACTGCTGAGACGAAGAGGAGGAGCTCGAAGTCGCTCATTCCCAGCTTGGACTGATCCTCAAAATGCTTTGCCATGCGACACCCTTGCCGGGTATCTTTCGCGTATGAGGCTAGGGCAATTCTTGGCGGGAGTATTTGTCGCCTTGACCACGCTTGCCTCGGCTACTTTCCCGACCAGACCGGGAAGCAAAATGCTCCTGGTGCCGATTGACGATCGCCCTGCAACCGGGCAGTTTGCTCAGATGATTTCCAACATTGGCGGGGTGGGTATTGACCTCCCGCCTGAGTTCTTACTCGGGCAGTTTCTCCTTCCCGGTCAGAGCGATGCCGTGCTTGACTGGCTCAGCCGCAAAGATCTCGGTGAGTACAGTGCGGTCATCGTAAGTGCGGATATGGTGGCCTATGGTGGGCTTGTCGCTTCACGCCTAAACTACGTTGATGCCAACACCGCTTATGAACGCCTCCGGCGCCTTGAAGCAATTCGTCAGCGCACCCCAGGTGTTCCATTCTATGCCTTCAGCGCCATAATGCGCGTTTACCCGACCTCAACGCGAGACAACCGATCTTGGCGAGACATCCTCGCAAAGACGGTGATGCGACGGGAAGAGTTCTTCGCCAGCCCTACCCTTGGCGGCGCCGTTGAGCTGTTCCGACTCGCCGCCAAGCTACCTGCCGGAGCTCTGGAGGACTACGACAAGGCACGAGAGCGCAACCAAGCAGTCCAAGAGGCTCTCATCCGAATGACCGCCCGTGGCGGACTGGACTATCTGATTCTGGGCAAGGACGATGCCCAACCAAAGAGCCCGCAAATCGCCGAAGCGCAAAGGCTCGCAGAGTTGGCTCAGGCGCTTGGCGCACGTGAAAAGGTTTACATGTGTGAGGGTATTGACCAGCATGCTAATGTCTTGGTGAGCCGAGCAATGCTTGCCCAAGTTGGCTACAAACCCAAGATCAGGATTGTGTTTGCTGACCCCCTTGGGACAACGGTAACTCCTGCATATGAAACTGAACCACTCAGTACAAGCTTAGCCGCCCAAGTCACCGCCAGCGGGGCAGAGATTACTTCCGGCTATGATGCCGACTACACCCTTTACGTCAATACTCCCAACCCTCGCGAGGCGCCTTTCAACGAGTTCGTCGATCAGCTTAAGAACGAAATTGATATGGGCTTCCCCATCGCAGTTGCCGATCTCAATCTGGGCAAAACCGGCACCGGAGACCCGAACCTCTTTCGGGTCATTGACGAAGGCGATCGCATGATGCGACTCCTGAGCTATGCCGGGTGGAACACCGCCGGGAATACGCTCGGCACCGCAGTTCCGGCAGCGAATGTCTACTTAGCCGCAAGGCAGTATCCAGTTGACCCATTGGTCAGAGAATTGAACCAGAGGGCATTTCTCCTTCACCGTTTGGTAAACGACTTTGAGTACCACCGGTTCACCCGACCGATGGCTTATGCCTACATTGACCGGAACCCTCCGGCAACCCGAGAAGAGACCTATGGCCAAGGTCTTGAGGCGGTTAACCGTTTGGTTAAGGAAGACCTTGGCCGACGATTGAACGACACTTTTTATAGTCACTTCCTTGGAAAGCGTTTCTTTGCGGGAACTCGGCAATATGAAATGCTCGAGTTACGCAACGTAGACATCAACTTGCCGTGGCCACGAGCGTACGAAGTGCGCCTCGGTTTTCAGTTAGAAGCCGGCGAGGTTCCGCATTGATCGTCCGCCTCCGAGGGGAGGTATTGGAAGTCACTGCCGGTCGAGTCGTTGTGGATTGCGGGGGAGTCGGTTATGAAGCCCTCGTCCCTGAGTCGGCACGCTTACCCATGGTTGGAGAGCGTACCGACCTGTACACTCGCCACATTATCAGGGAGGACGCGCAGTTTCTGGTTGGGTTCACAACCAACGAAGATCGTCGCCTCTTTGATCTCCTGACCGAAGTGAAAGGTTGCGGCCCGAAGATTTCACTACAAGTAATCGGCGACCTAGGGACGGATACGACCCTGAACGCGATCGCACTGGAAGATGCCAAGACTTTGGCAAAGGCGAATGGAGTTGGGCCCCGGCTCGCCGAGCGCATCGTCGTTGAGTTAAAGGACAAAGTACGCCAAGAATCGTTCATGCGCAAGGCTACAAGCGCCGTGGTTGGGCATAGTTCAACCGCCAATGACGAACTCGTTGAGGCCCTGATTGCATTAGGCTATCGAAGACAAGAAGCCGAAACTGCGGCTTCAAACGTCTCCCAAGATGGAAGCAGCGTAGAGGAACGTCTACGTGTTGCTCTCCAACGTCTGGCAAAATGAGAGAGAACATTGACCTTGAGGCAATTCAGTCGCCGGAAGACACACCGGTTGATCTCTCGTTACGCCCTAGACGCCTAAACGAATTCATCGGCCAAGAGAAGCTCAAGGAAAACTTAAGCGTGTTCCTTCGGGCAGCCATGCAACGAGGCGAACCCCTTGACCACCTTCTTCTGTACGGGCCTCCCGGCCTTGGTAAGACCACACTGGCCCACATCGTGGCCACCGAAATGGGCGCGACCATCCACGTGACCAGCGGGCCTGCAATTGAACGGCCTGGAGACCTCGTCGGCATCCTGACCAATCTCGAACCAGGTTCGGTCTTGTTCATTGACGAAATCCATCGCCTTGCCCGTCCCGTTGAGGAAATTCTTTACCCAGCGATGGAGGACAGCAAGGTAGACATCATGATCGGCAAAGGTCCGGCGGCTCGATCAATTCGACTCGAACTCCCTCGGTTTACGGTAATCGGTGCCACCACCCGTCAAGGCTTGCTGACCGGCCCATTGCGAGATCGCTTTGGCATCGTGATGAATTTCTCATACTATGACCGAGTGGCTTTGTATGAGATCATTCGGCGAAGTGCGAAAATATTGGGTTACCACACAGCGAAGGATGGAGCTGAAGAAATTGCCCGGCGCTCTCGCGGGACGCCTCGAATCGCCAATCGGCTCCTTCGCCGCGTCCGGGACTTTGCTCAAGTGGATGGGCTAGACGAAATCCACAAGCCCATTGCCGATAAGGCACTGGAAATGCTGGAAATAGATCACTTGGGCCTTGACAGCGTGGACCGCTCGCTCCTAACGGCAATGATTACAAAGTACGCAGGAGGACCGGTTGGGCTCGACACTCTTGCCGCCACGACCGGGGAAGACAGTGGAACGATCGAGGACGTTTACGAACCCTATCTTCTCCAAACGGGCATGATCCAGCGCACTCCGAGGGGCCGTGTCGCGACTCCGGGGGCCTATGCCCACCTAGGGCTTAAGCAACCCGAACGAAAGCCAAGTCAGGAAGACTTGTTCGGCTAGGCCGCGTGGCGACGTAGTTGACCCGCCATCCCGCGGGCAAGCCGTGTGATATCTTGGGCGGCCGGTGATTCGGGATACCAGAGTAGGAGTGGCTGGCGTCGGCGAACTGATTCCATGGCCCGCATGTCGGCCTGCACAGAGCCCAAGTAGTGCGGCGTCTTATCCAAATACTTCTCGCAAATCGCCCGCAACGTGCTGTAAACGGTCAGGCCATCGTGGGGCGAGGTCGTCATGTTGCACAGAACGCTCACCTGAGCGCCAGGATCACGTCGCCACAAGATCTTCGCCGTCGCATAGGCGTCGGTCACGCTCGTGGGATCGGGGGTCGTCACGATGATCGTCTCCTCGCTCATTCGCAAAAAGGTCATGACTCGCTGGTCTACGCCGGCTCCCGTATCAAAGATCAGGACATCGGTACTGCGACGCAAGGAGTCCAACTGAGAAAAGAAGGTCGCCATTCGCTTTGGCCCCGCATTCATCAAGCCCTGCACTGCCGATCCACCTGTAATGACGTTCAAGCCCGATGGACCGGGGGTCAGCGCTTCCAAGAGTGTCGCTTCGCCAGCCACCACATGCTGGAGATTCAGCTTGGGTTGCAAGTCAAGCGCAATGTCAATATTGGCCAGCTGAAGATCAGCATCAAAGAGCACCACTCGCGTACCCGTTTGGGCGAGCCCAACCGCGAGATTAACAGAAATCAGCGTCTTACCGACACCGCCTTTCCCACCGGTAACCGCAATGGTCTTCACGCGGCGAGCCCTCCATCTTGGAGCGCGCGGATGAGAGCCCGACGATCATCTTGTTGATCAATATGCACCGGCGCTTGACTCGCTGCGGTCACTGTGCTGGGCAAACGGTATGCCGTGCGGATGGCCTCTCGAAGCGGAGATACGGGAGCGAGAATTAGGTTCAAAGGAAAGCCCGTGCGGTTCCTGAGTTCGTCGGTGGTGTGAATATCAATCGGATCGCCGATCACGCAAGTCAGCGTGCCGTCCTTCAGTTCGATCGGCAGGACGAGTCGGTTTAGCGCGAACGAGCCGCTCACCAATTGGCGCGCCTTCACTTTGGGCTTTAGGCCCTCCAACTCCGCGATGGGCATACTAAACTGCTCGGCGAGACACTCGGTAATGTCGCTTTCCGTGCAGTAGCCTTGGGTGACCAAGAATTCTCCGAATCTCAGCTGAAACTTCGGCCTCATTTCCAAGGCTTGGTCCAATTGAGCCTCCGTCATGATCCCCCGCGTGACCATCCAATCTCCAACGCGACGATACGCTTGCATGTCACCCTTATCTTCGGCGAGTATTCCCGATGCAATTAGGCCCAGACGGTAAACTTTGCTGAAGCTATGAAGGTACTGGTCGCAGATAAGTTTGAGTCGGTGGGTTTGGAGGGCCTGAAAGCACTAGGTCTCGAGGTCGCTTATGAGCCTGACCTCAAAGATGACTCCTTAAAGAACGCGATCAAGGACTCCGAGGCGAATGTCTTGGTCGTTCGTTCGACCAAGGTCACCGCCGACATGTTCGAGGACGCCCACCTCGGCCTCATCATTCGCGCTGGGGCCGGATACAACACCATCGATGTCGCCGCCGCCAGCAATAAGGGCATTTATGTCGCGAATTGCCCGGGCAAGAATAGCCACGCGGTTGCCGAGCTTGCATTTGGCCTTATTCTCGCGTGCGATCGCCGTATTCCCGATAATGTCGCGCAGCTTCGCGAGGGCAAGTGGAACAAGAAGGAGTTCAGCGCCGCACGCGGGCTTTATGGAAAAACCCTCGGCCTTGTCGGTATGGGCCAGATCGGGCAGAACATGGTGCCCATCGCCCGCGCGTTTGGCATGAATGTCATCGCCTACAGCCGCTGGATGACCGCCGACGTTTCCGCCGCGCTGGGCATTGGCCGCGCCGAGTCGCTCAATGAAATCGCCACGCAGGCCGACGTCGTTTCCGTTCACGTCGCCCTCACGCCCGACACCAAGGGCATGCTCGGCAAGGAGTTCTTCGACCGTCTGCCCGATGGCGCGATCTTTATTAATACGAGTCGCTGCGAGGTCGTCGAGCAAGCCGCCCTCGAAGAAGCGTGCAACAGCGGCCGCATCCGCGCCGGTCTCGATGTTTTCGAAGGCGAGCCCAGCACCGCCACCGGCGACTACGATGGCAGCCTCAAGGATTCCCCGATCTACGCGACCCACCACATCGGCGCGAGCACCGAGGAAGCCCAAAACGCCGTCGCCGAAGAAGTCGTGCGCATCGTCCGCGAGTACAAGACCACCGGCCACGCGCCGAACGTCGTTAATGTGCCGAGCGGCGACAAGAGCACCCACCTGCTCATCATCCGCCATGCCGACCGCGTCGGCGTCCTCGCCGCCCTCCTCGGCGCGCTCAAGGACGACGGCGTGAACGTGCAAGAGATGGAGAACATCATCCTCGGCCCCAGCCACGCCGCCATCGCCCAAATCGCGGTCGCCAAAGAGCCCTCCCCCACCGCCCTCCGCACCATGCGCACCAACCCGCACGTGTTCGACGTCCAGGTCATCGCGATCGAGCGGTAAAGGTAGCCCCGGCGTCTCGCCGGTGAATGGCAAGGTTCAATCGTTGAGGTAGTGGTTGAGAATTTTTAAAGCGAGATGCAGGGCGCGATCTTCTCTCGACTGTTCTCTCTGTATTGCCTCATCCCATTTAGCCTGTCGTCCCAGAATGAACTCGTGTTGAGACTCCATGCCGCTTACCAACCCGGAATTTGATCCCATTTTCTCGTTGGCAACACCAGGGAAATTTTCAAATCCCATCGTATCGTATTCGGGATTGAGCAGTTCAAATATCTCGTCCACACCGGCCCGTACCTCTGGCTCGGCCCATAACTCCATAAGGGCGCGTTGAACTCTCTTGTTGAGCGCGTGTTTTGTCTTGGCCTCGTTCATGATGTCAGCCGCGCTTTCGACTTCCGGCAGTTGAATCTCGACGTCCTCGCCACGAAACTTTGCCATGAAGCTCTCGTGCATCAAGTTAGCGCGCTCTCGCGTCATTTCCAACTTCGCGAGGTCGTTCTCGCGCACTGCAATACGAGCCCGAAGGCATCCTACCAAGACTTGTGCCGCTTCTTTGCTCATCTGGTGCAAAGACGGACCTGACCGGGCAAGAGTTCTACAGACTGCCGCCCGCCAAACCCCGGCGAGGGCAAGCCACTCGCCTCGCACAAGCGGCAGCAAGCTGCCCGCACTCCAAAATAGATGACGCGATTGGGGGATGGGCAGCACGATCCAACGGATCGAACAAGGTAGCCAGGGTGTCGAAGACCCCTGGTCACGCGCACAATTCGTACCGACCCAGAGGGTCGTAGAGGTTCTGCGACCCGTTGGGTCGTTGTTTCGCGCCCCGTCCAGGGGTCTGCGACGCCCTGGCTACCCTCTACAACCCGTTGGGTTGGGTGTCCGGCGAGGGTCTAACGCGGGCGTTTCTTCCCATCCAAGCTTGTGAGGGGAGGCGTGGGCGACAAGTCTGAGAGGATTTCACTCGAGTCTGAAGACTTCCAGCTATAGCGAAATGTCTTCGGACTGCAGTAAAACGCCTTCAGACTATAGTAGGAAGCCTTCGGACTGCAGTGAAATGCCTTCGGACTGCAGTGAAATCATCTCCGACTGTAGTGAAATGACCTGCGACTGCAGTAAATGGTCAACAATTCGGCGAAAAATACCGGGATAAATCGTCCTCGCGTGCGGAATGACACCTGCAACGACCCCGTAAAAGGGTCAGAGGATTACAAAACAATGTACATCACTGAAATGAAGAGCGACGTAACGTTGCAGAATGAACTCGCGAATTTTCTCGCGCAGACCACCGCAAATGCGACCGAGCTAGGCGTTACGCCCGCAGAGGTCGATTTGTTGACCGACAACATCGCCGCCTTCGAGGCCGGGATGAGCAGTGTCGTCGCGACAAAGGCCGCCGCCAAGGCCGCCGTGACCGCGAAGAACGAAGCCGCCGCGACTTTACGGGCTCAGATCGCTTCCTTCGCTCAGACTTGGCGCGCCAACCAAGCGGTGAAGAACAGCACCCTGGCCGATGTGAACGTGCCGCCGCACGCTACGGGTGGTTCGACCACGCCGGCGACTCAGCCAACCGACTTGAATTTCACTCTGCCAACCGAGACAACGGTCTTGCTCAAGTGGAGCCGAAACGGCAATAAGCAGGGTACGGTTTTCAATGTGCAAACGTCGCCGACCGGCACGGGCAATTGGACGGTTTCGAAGATCACGACCGCGACCAAGGCGACCTTTACCGGCACGCCCGGCACGCCGATCTACTTCCGCGTGATCGCGATTCGCGGCCAGTCCACCTCTGCGCCGAGCAACATGACCGTGGTTTGGCTGAATGAAGAGGCCGTGGAGCTTTTCGAAGCAGCGTAAGAGATTTCTCTCCAAGGGGTCGAGAATTGGGCGGGCTTCGGCTCGCCCTTTCTTGTATTACTTAACGTTTTTCTTTCGCCTTCGCAACAGAGCAGCGACACCGGCGCCGAGAGCGATCATGGTGCCCGGCTCGGGGGCGACAACCATACCCATGCTGGTCGTGCTTCCGGTGGCTTGGGAGTTGAAGTTCTCGGTCCAATTGTTGATTAGGCCAATTGATGAACCGCCAACATAATGCCGAAAGCGGGTTGTGGTTTCGGTTGTCGCATCCGGGGCGACAACGTAAAAGCCGAGATGGCTGGGCGCGAGAAAGCCGGCATAGTTAGTTGAGACGCTCGCCAAGTTTAATGAAGTTGATTCTAGAGTTGAGCCAAACTGATCCACACTCTTGACGAGACGAGCGTTTGAGAAGCCGTCGTGGTCCTTACCAACATTCGAACCCAGGTTTCTCCGTTTTCATCTATCGAGACAATGGCAGAGGAATTTGCTGCTCTGGTGATGCCGAGCCCAAGATTTGAACTAGAAACGCTGCCTCCGGACGGGCTTATTCGCATAGAGAAAAGCGATCCGCTGATGACCCCAAAGCCCGCATAGTAACCCGATGCCAACTTGACGAGAGCGAGAGGGGCGACCGAACCCGCAATCGTCGTGGTGCTGTTTGCCCCACTGGACAGATTATTGAGATGCATGGTCTGCCCGACAAAGGAGAGGACGGTTTGACTATCGTGAGACATGCCCGCCGGGCTGCTTCCGGTTGCCAGAGAAGTACCGATGCCCGTGTACATGTTATAGCGGACGTTCTGGCCGTTGGTTCGGACGAGCCCATACTGCCCGCCTCCGTAAGCAACCGAACTCACTAAATCTGAGGGAATGCCGCCAAGCTGAACACGATTGATGGGATCGTACCGAATGATGCGATCCTCGGACGAACTTGGGATATACATCAACTCGAAACTGGCCTTCGCCGAGGCGACACACACAACAATTAGACCGGCGAACAATGACCGCATGATGACAATAGTTTACGACAGGTTTGTCGCACTCGCGAAACTTTTATCTCTTATACTATTGGCGTGAGATCAGTCTTGCTCCTCTCAGCCTTGCTATCACAGATCGCATTCGCCTACGACAAGGTGATCGTGTTCGGCGATTCGCTGAGCGATATGGGCAATGTGGACGACGGCA
>JADLGZ010000041.1 GCA_020849075.1 Fimbriimonadaceae bacterium
CCATGATCAAATCTTTGACGCGGTGGCACCACGTGGGCATTGTACTTGCGCCATGTTTCTGTGAGCGCTCAAAGCCGAGCTGCAAGCAACAACCCCGCTAGTGGCGGCCCCGGAGGGAATCGAACCCCCGACGCCCTCCTTAGGACGGAGGCGCTCTATCCACTGAGCTACGAGGCCGGAAGCTCTAGGATACCAATCCACCTTCGTCAAAGTTGTCACTCAATCGTAACCTTGGGCACGAACCTATCAAGTAGCCTACTGAGAAATGCTTTCGTTCCTGCTTGCTCCCCCCGATAGCCTTGATCGCCCCACACCAGCGAACGAGCCCAACCTTGTTCACATCCGCCAACTCACCTTTGGGGGGCAGAATGCTGAGGCCTATTGGAACCAAGAGGGGACACAACTTACGTACCAAAGCCGACAACCCGGCTATCCCGATGAGCAGGTATTCGTAATGAACGCAAACGGGTCTGGCAAGCGACTCATCAGTACAGGTTTGGGGCGATGTACTTGCAGTTACTTCTCGCCAGACGGCAAATTCATTTACTTCAGCAGCACCCATGAGTACCATCGCGAAGGGCAACCACCTGCCGACATGAGTAAGGGTTATGTCTGGATGATCAATCCATGGTTCGCGCTTTACCGAGTGCCTATCGAAGGCGGGCAACCCCAAAAGGTCCTCCGCAAATTTGGCTACATCGCCGAAACAACGATCGCACCAAATGGCAAATTCATGACCTTCACAGGGTCGTTTGATGGAGACCTCGAGATTTACCGAAGCGACCTCAATGGTGGCAATCTCGTTCGGCTCACCAATGAAGCAGGCTATGACGGGGGACCTTTCGTGAGTTGGGACAGCAAGACGATCGTTTACCGTCGTGATCTCATTGAGAATGACACCGAACTAGCCGATTATCGGGCATTGCTCAAGGAAAATATGGTCCGACCTGGGAAGCTGGAAATTTGGGCGATGAATGCGGACGGCACCCACAAGCGGCAAATCACGAACTTGGGCGCGGCGTCTTTTGCGCCGTTCCTCCATCCCGATAACAAGACCATCATTTTCAGCTCCAATTTCGGTGATCCTAAGGGGCGAGAGTTTGATCTCTTTACGATTGGAATTGATGGCAAGGGACTGAAGCGTATCACCCACACTCCTGAGTTCGACGGCTTCCCCATGTTTACGAAGGACGGCAAGAGGCTCGTTTGGGCCAGCAACCGCCACGGAGAGGTCCGCGGTGAAACGAACCTATTCGTGGCGGACTGGACGCCTTAGATCACAGGCTAGACCGACTGGCCGGCTCCATCGTCGAATTGGGCGCATAACACCGGCAGCACAACAAGGGTCAGGAGTGTCGCGGAAAGAATGCCTCCGATCACAACCGTAGCCAGTGGTCGTTGGACTTCAGCACCGATACCCGTATTGAGGGCCATCGGGACAAACCCCAACGCCGCAACGAGCGCGGTCATCAATACGGGCCGTAACCGTTCTATCGCCCCGCGTCTAACTGCATCCAGTTGATTCAGACCAAGAACTCGTAGCCGGTTCATGGCCGAGATCATCACCACGCCGTTCATCACCGCAACTCCAGAAAGGGCAATGAAGCCAACGGCCGCGGAGATGCTGAAGGGCATTCCCCGGAGCGCCAAGGCAAACACTCCTCCTGTTACGGCAAGCGGGACCCCAGTGAAGATGATTATCGCTTGCTTGATGGAACCAAAGGTCCAGAACAGGAGAATAAAGATCAGACCCAATACGGCAGGCACCACCAAGCTCAGCCGCCGAGAGGCTTGTTGCAGGTTTTCAAACTGCCCTCCCCATGCGATGGAGTAGCCATCTTTTAGGGGCACCTCCTTAGCAATCGCCGCTTTTGCCTTGGCAACAAATGAGCCGAGATCGGTACCCCGAACATTGAGTTGCACGACCACCCGCCGGCTCCCCATTTCCCGAGAAATTTGAGCGGGAGCGGGAACGTTCCTGATTTCGGCCACGGAGTTAAGCGGCACACTGCCGCCTTCGGGTGTCTTGACCGGTAACGACTTGATCGCTTCGACATCGTTTCGAATATCATCGGGCAAGCGCAAAGTCATCGCAAACCGACGATCTCCTTCAATGATCTGACCAATAGGTTCGCCTCCCAAGGCAACCGAGACTAATTCTTGAATCTCGGCAATGTGGATTCCCAATCGAGCAATGGCTTCCCGATCAATATCAATCTGCAGGACCGGGATCTCATCTACTTGCTCAACTTCGACGTCCTGGGCCCCCGGAATCTTCCGTACAACATCGGCGATCTCATCCGCTTTGAGTTTTAGTTCACCAAGATTTTCGCCGAAAACTTTGATTCCGATATCCGCCTTAACCCCCGAGACCAATTCGGCGAATCGCATCTGAATTGGCTGGGAGAAGTTGTAGCCTTGCCCAGGCACTTCCGCTACCTTGTGCTCCAGTTCCGCAATCAACTTCTCTTTAGTCATGCCTTGTCGCCATTCATGATGGGGCTTGAGCATGATGAAGCTATCCGTCAAGCTGAGGGGCATTGGGTCGGTGGCGACCTCGGGCGTACCGCTTCGAGAGAAGACCGTCACGACTTCCGGCACCTCAAGGACTTTCTTCTCGAAAGCCGTCACCAACTTTACGGTCTGTTCCGCATCAACCGTCCTTGCTCGGACCGGTTGAATGACGAGTGAACCTTCATCGAGCTGCGGCACGAACTCAGAGCCAAGGCGCGAGAATATTCCTGCGCAAAGGAGGAGAAGCCCTACGCCAGATCCAACAATCAGCGACTTTCGCTGTAGGGCGAAATCAAGAATGGATGTATAGGCCCGGCTCACGGATGCCATCACCGGGTTGTTCGCCTCCCGCGTGTCTCCGGATAGGAATAAGCTGGCAAGTACGGGAACCAAGGTCATGGTTAACAACAGGGCTCCGATCAGCGCGAATACAACGGTGAATGCCATCGGCCTGAAGAGCTTGCCTTCAGTACCTTCGAGCGTTAGGATTGGCAAATAGACAACCGTTATGATCGTCACCGCAAACACAGTTGGTTTGGCAACTTCTCGCGTGGCTTGCCAAACACTTTGACGGACCTCTTCGCGCGTCAAAGTAATTCCCTTTTCTGCCCTAGCCTCCGACAACCTTCGTACCGCGTTTTCAATGACAACAACTGCACCATCAACGATGAGTCCGAAGTCAATGGCTCCAAGACTCATCAGGTTGCCCGAAATGCCGTACTGCCGCATTCCAATAACCGCTACGAGCATAGCAAGCGGAATCGCAAGAGCGACGATCGCCGCACCCCGAACATTTCCGAGTAGCAGGATCAAGATGACGGTGACTAGGGTCGCTCCTTCGAGGAGGCTCTTCGCCACCGTCTTCAAAACATCGTTGACCAAATGCGAACGATCGTACGTTGTCGTAAGCTTTACGTCTTTGGGTAGCTGGGCTTTGATCTCGCGGACGCGCTTGTCCACCGCGTTCGCCACGTCACGGCCATTGGCTCCCTTTAGCATCATCACGATGCCGATGAGAGACTCCTTACCGTCTTTCGTGGAGATCCCGGTGAGGATGGGTATCCCAAGTTGCACTTCGGCGACATCACGGACCAGCACCGGGATGCTGCCCTCGGTCTTGATAACGATGCGCTCAATATCGCCAATGGTCGTCGCCATGCCCACTGAACGGATGAGCATCCGCTCGCCATTCTCCTCCAAGACACCGCCACCGGCATTTAGGTTGTTCTCGTGCAGGGCGCTAACGACTTCATCAACACCAAGGCCTCTCGATTGGAGAGCCGCGGGATTGATAACGATTTGGTACTGCTTGACGCTTCCGTCGGCAGCATTGACTTCGGCCACGCCCGGAACCGTTCTTAGCTGAGGGGCGATGATCCAATCCTGCACGGTACGGAGCTCCATCGGCGAGCGTGTCTCAGATTCCACCGCGTACATGTAGATATCACCCAGACCCGTGGAAACAGGCCCCATTTGCGGCGGTTCAATGCCCGATGGCAATAGCTCCTTAACGTTGTTCAAGCGCTCATTTACGAGCTGTCGAGCAAAATAGGTGTCTACATCATCGTGAAAGGTCACCGTCACCTGAGAAAGCCCAAACTGGCTCAGGCTTCGCACCTGCTCAACCCCCGGGATACCACCCATGGCAATTTCAATGGGGAATGTCACCAGCTTCTCAACTTCTTCAGGCCCCATCCCTCCCGTTTCGGTGTTTATGGCAACCTGATTGGTCGTAATATCAGGAACAGCATCTAGGTTGAGTTGCTGCCACGAGATCGCCCCATAGCCAACGAGGATGATTGCGCCAACAATGATGAGAAGCCTTTGAGCAAGGCTGAATCTAACAATTCGGTCAAGCACTAGTGCTCGTGCCCCTTTAACTCGCCCTTCTTCAGTTCACTTGCGAGAACAAATGCGCCTTTCACGACGACTAAATCACCTTCCTTGATACCGGACTTAACCTCGACGAGACCCTCGCTACGCTTTCCTAAGGTGACCTCTACTCTCTCGAATCCATGGTCATCCTTGATGAAAAGGAAGTTCGTCTCGCCTTCCGTGACCACAGCCTCGGATGGAACAGCCAATGCTTCATTCCCTGCACCCACCGCAAGGTGGACATTGGCAAACATTTCCGGTTTAAGCAGACCGAATGTCTCGGTTACAAGACACTGAACAGCGATGGATCGCGTCTTGGGATCAACCCGATCCGTAACAATTTGAACGATTCCGGAGAATTCACGATCACCCAATGACGGCACGGTTACCCGCACCCGGCTACCCTTACGGGCTTTGATAGAATCCCGCTCCGGCACATTTGCCGTTACCCAAACTGACGTGAGGTTTTCGACTTCCATCAGGGCCGTTGTACGGTCTACAGCTTGCCCTTTGGTGATGTCGAGGTGAGTTATGTTGCCCGATATCGGTGCGACCAAAGAAACTTGTCCCACCGATGCGCTCCCGCCCGCCGTATTGGAACGGTAGACGGACCGGGCATTGGAAATCAGCCGTTCTGCACTCGCAACACTGGCTCTTGCTGAACCCACCCGTACCTTTGCACTTGCGACCTCTAGGGCCGATGAACGGACTTCCGCTTCTGCAGCTTGGACCTCCTTTGCACTCAGCAAGTCCCGCGCAGCAATGTTCTTTTCCCGCTCTAGGGCGGCCTTTGCCGCGTCAACCCGAGCGCGAGCCCGATCGAGTTTAATTTCATCCTGTTGGAGCTCGAGCTTTGCCGCATCAAACTCAGCCTTGGAGACAATTCCGTCCTGGTATAGCGACTCCAAGCTTCGAACCACGCCGAGGTGACTTGCTTGCTCCTTCTGAATACTCAGTAGTTCGCTTTGGGCGTCGCTCAAATTGCTCTGAGCCTGTTGCAATGGGGCCTGACTAAAGGCACCCGCGTGGGCAAGCTGGCGTTGACGAACCAGATTGGCTCTTGCCGCCGATTCCTTGGCCTTCGCAAGTTGCACCTCCGCTTCTGCTTCGTTTAGGGATGCCCGCGCTGAATCTCGCTGCCGCTCAGCATCGGCGATCCCGGCCCATGATTGAGCTAGTTCGGGCGACTCAATGACGGCTAAACGCTCGCCCTGCTTTACGGTGTCGCCCAGCGAAACTGCGATCGAGACCACGCGGCCCGGGACAGGGGGCGTCACGACGGCTCGGCCTCGAGCGGTTGAAGTCACCACACCGGGAACCTTGATGGAAGCGCGCATCAGTTGAACGGATGCAGGGCGCGTTTCTATGCCCGCGAGCCGAACTTGTTCCTCATCAAGCTCAACTACGTGTCCGCTCTCATCGTCACTATGGCCAGCTTCTGCCTCTGGTACCTCAACTGGTTTTGAGCATCCCACGGCAACCAAGATGGCTATGAGAAGAGGGAAGTACCGCATCAATCTTGCACCTCGATCACAGTGCCGGCCGCTCTGTACTTGGCGGCGAGCGCAAGGTTCATCGCGAGTTCCGCCTCGATCAACTCTTGCTCAATCTCCCGGAGGGCCCGGGTTGCTTCGAGAACATCAAGCAATGTCCCGTATCCCTGTGCAAAACCGCTTTGAGATTTCTGAACGAGTTCGCTCGCGGACTGCTGGATCGCCTGATACGATTGCACCGATGCGCGCCAAGCCCCAAGCTCATCATCGAGCCTACGTATCTCGGCTTCGGCAAGTTTCTGCGCGTCATCCCTTAGCTTTTGGAATGCTTCAGCTCGCTTTCTCGATGCCCTTGCCTCGTTGCGGCTCTTACCAAAATCGTAAACTCGCCACGTTAGCTGGAGCCTCGCTCCAAAATGGGAGTTCCCTTCTCGCCAAGGGGTGCGAAGAGCAGTAATATCCAACTCCGGAGCATTCTCTTTGGAGGCCAAGCGGGCCTCGGCTTGGGCTGCCCCTGCCTGAGCGTCCAGAACTTGGAGTTCTGGGTGTTGAGATAGGTCCACCTTAGGTTCGGATAGACTTGCCGATTCGGGTATCTCAGTGGCTTCTGCAATTCCCATCGCTCCGGCAAGCCGCTTCTGAGTTCCCGCGGACTGAGCCTGCCGAAGAAGCATGGCTTGGCGAGCGCGATCCCGTTCGATCCGGGCTCGTGTAACTTGTATCTCCGGGACGTTTCCAATCTCGAACCTCTTCGTTGTAGCCACCAATAGCGATTCGGCGACTTGAAGAAGTTCCGTAGACACCTTGAAATGCTGCTTGCTAGCGATGGCCTCGAAGTAAGCGATCAGCACTTCGTGCTGCACATCCAACAACGTGGTCCTAGCCTCAGCAAGGGCGACAGTCAAGCCGGCTTCCCCAATTTTTCTTGATGCCGCGGTTCTTCCAACGATATCAATGGAATGACTCAAGACCAGATCTTGATCGGTTGCGCCAAGCCCTTGGCGGGATGATTGTCCTAATCCAAAGCTCAGCCCGGGGTAGGCGCTGAGCGCTTGGCGGTAGGCCTTTGCGCTTTCAACCATTTTTATTGCGGATTGGACTGCTGGACGGTTCTTTCGGGCCGCTGTAAGGGCCTGTTCTACGGTTAGAGTTTGACTCCACGCACTCACGCTGAGCGCGACAAGGGGTAATAAGATTGTTGCTTTCAAAATTGTTCCTAAGGGGTTAGGTCAGGCCCGAAGAACCTGACAAACGACTAAGCCATTAGGGACAAGGGAGGCGCCCTGGACTGAGCACTATCGGGCGGACCCATCGGCGGGGATCCGTCAAGCCAGATGAGCGGCGGGTTACCTAGAATCTGGCTGACTTCAAGGAGCAACGAGTGCAATACTGGAAGATCCAGATCAAAATGGATTGGTGTCGCCGTCAAATGGCTTGCCAACTCCGATTCATCGTGGCAGGCGACCAGTTCGCAACACGACCGGCAGTCGTCTGTTGCCATGCTCGGGCGCTCACATTCTTTAGAAAGCTCTGGGCATGCCGAACAAGTCGAACCACTGGGCAAGACATAAGTTGCCGTGCAGGGGTGAAGCCCAAGGCTCGCGAACAGCGACACCAAAAGGCAGACCAAGGCCTTCCGAGTTACCGCTGTGAGCTCATTCTTCACCAATGGAATTATAGCCGCGCGGACGATCGTTCTTCAGCCCGTAGGTATGATGCGAGAGTGGATGCCTCCCAAGCTCTCCTTGAATCGTGGCGCCGGCAATGCAAATGCTTAAATGCTCTCGCTAGCATAGTTAGAGAAGATAATAAGCAGTTAAAGCCCTCCGACGACGGTATGCCGTTGATTGAGCAACTGAGCCACGTTGCCGAGGTAAGGGCCTACTGGTTTGACCAAGCCAATGGTGGGCCATATGAAGGTTACCAACCCCTGTTCGAACAACTGTCTGCAACCGAATGGAAAATGTCTGATGACCTTTTTGCCATCCGCAATCAACTTTCACTGAGCGAGGAGGCCATTCTAAGGTGGACTGAACTAAAGATGAAGGAAGGGGCACAGCCGACTGGCCCCTACGATCACCCGGTGCTCTTCCTCCAGCACATGGTCTGGCACGAAGGCTACCATGCTGCCCTCATAATGCTTGCCCTTCGGCTTGCTGGATTGGAGCCGCCGGAGGAGTGGGAGGAGCCCAACATCTGGGGCAACTGGCGAAATTACGGCTAGGAGTTCGCACCTCTCCTGAAACGAGAAGATCCCAAGCTAGTTGCTTGGGATCTTCTCGTACTTGTCAACCGTTCAGCGACCTGTGGTCGGCGGTAGCGGTTGCACCGCCTCTTCAACAGTGATCCAGCCGTCGTGATTTCGATCTAGATACGCAGCACGATTGCTGCCCGCCTCCTGCACCGCATCGGCAACCGAAATGAGACGGCGGATGGGGTCACGATCACGCGAGTAATTGCCCGGCAACGTTCCATCCAGGAGCCCGAAGTTCGATGAGATGAACGTGAAGTCAGCACTATCCACGACCCCATTTCCAGATATATCCGCATGGCGGAACAATGGATTGAACTGCAAGGACAGTGGTGAATCGGCGCCCGGCGCACTGCCATAGTTGACCGCGTAGACCACGTAGTCACCAATGTCAATTCGTCCATCACGATTGATATTGCCTCCAAGAAGCGTCATATCTACTTCGTAGTTATCGCCGTCCCATTGGAGCATTCCGAATGAACGCAGCGAGTGCAACTCATCCTTGACGCTGATCGCGTACGAGCTCAGGTTATCATCGGGCAAGAACCCATCCTGCGGACCAAACACGATCGTCGCATGACCCGTCGAGTCAAAGACCACGTCACGTGAGACATCCACAGGTGGATTAGAGCCGCCCGCTGTCCCTCCGAGCCAAATCGTCATTCCCCTAGTGGTTGGCCCGGCTGCCGCAAAGCTCTGCAGCGTCAAGTTAAGCGTGATCGTTGTCCCGGCGACATTAATGTTCACCGTTGCCGGTGCCGAATCCACGGTGCCGTCATTCACCTTAAAGGTGAAGGAGTCCGGCCCTGAGTAGTTAGGCGTTGGCGTGTAGGTCACATCGGCGCCGGATTGCGCCAACGTGCCATGGCTAGGCGGCGTCACGATGACATAGGTCAAGGTATTGGCCGGAAGATCTGCATCCGTTCCCGTCAGCGTAATGGCCAAGTCCGTGTTCACCTGCGCGGTGACCGATTGTCCATTGGCAATGGGTGCCACGTTGACCTCGTCAACTTGGATCACCACCACCTCATCCGCGGTCAGGGCTCCATCGCTCACGCGTACCGTGAATGTAACCGTTGTTGGCCCTTGCGCCTCGGTCGGCGTCCAGCTGAACGCACCGGTGTTGGCGTCAATCGTGGCCCCGCTTGGCGCACCGATCAAGCTATAGGTGAGCGTTTGGGCAGGAACATCCGCATCATGACCTTCGGCATCAAAGGTGATCGGGCTCATCTCGGGTGCCGTGATGTCGGCTATTGCATCAATAGTTGGTGCAACATTAGCTTCACCCACGTGGATCGTCACCGATTCATCTGCATCCAAAGTGCCATCGCTGACCCGAACCGTGAACGTATAGTCGTTCGGCCCTTGGGCTTCCGTTGGCGTCCAGCTGAAGGCACCCGTGTTCGCGTCGATTGTGGCTCCGCTCGGCGCACCCACCAAGCTATAGGTGAGCGTTTGGGCCGGAACATCCGCGTCATGTCCATCGGCATCAAAGGTGATCAAGGTCATCTCATCGGCCGTGATGTCGTTAATCGAATCAATAGTTGGGGCTTCGTTGACTTCGTTGACATGGATCGTGATCGTCTCACTGTCGGAGCCACCATTGCCATCGCTGACCTCAAAGGTTACGGCGTAATCACCGGGACCTTGTGCTTCGGAGGGTGTCCAGTTGAAGGTATCGCCTACTAGGGTGGCTCCCAATGGAAGGCCCGTCGCAGAGTAGGCGGGAACTCCACCATCAATATCTGATGAACTCAAGGTGAAGGAAAGGAGCGAATGCTCGTTGACTGACTTATCGCCAATTGTCGTTAGCGACGGAGGATCGTTGACGGGAACAACCGTGATTGATACGGTTGCCGGCGCGGAGTCCAACGTTACGTCGGTCGCTGTGAACGTAAAGCTATCCGGACCCGCGTAGTTTGGATCCGGAGTATAAGTCAAGTTTGGAGCTACGCCGCTGAGGGAGCCGTGAGCAGGACCGGATGCGACTTGGTACGTCAAAGGAACTTCAAATGAGTCCGTATCCGAACCTGCCAATGTGATCCCCACCGAGCCATCCTCTGTAACCGAAACCGATTGGCTATTGGCCGTCGGTGCCGTATTCGACTTCACCATCTGCACTGTGCCCGGACCCGTCGCCGCAACAGGACCAGATATCCCACCAGTGTGCAAGGTGTACGTTGTGCTGATGTCTATTGGCGCCGCAAACAGCAGGGTCTCTAAATAGGCCCGTGCATTCATGAGCTTTTCGGCAGGTGTACTTCCCAGTTCTGGAGGCGTCGCGTCCCAAGCATTGCCAACGCCCACGTAAACCAACTCATCAACCAGAGTTGTCCCCGGCGTCATATTTGAGTTGTAGGTGAGGTCATCGCCGGTGCCCTTGATCCGGTCCGGACCGTAGTCAATACCTACACGATGCGCCGCATAAGCGAGTCCGACAAAGTCACCCTCGTACGATAGGTCGTTATCGTCATTGCTGGAACTCATATCAAACTCCAGGTCCTCTAGGCTAAACCGCGTACCATTGCCCAGGATATGTAGACCGAAGTGCATTCGATGTCCGAGTTCTGAATCAAACGGTGCACTTGGATTCAGCACTCCAAGCCAGAACGGATAACTCGTCACTACGGCATCAGACCATACGATCTGCGAGGGTAGCTCGTAGGCGGTCGGGTCTGTTGACCTCAAGCCATCCGGAACTCCCGGAGTATGCTCAAGGCTGTTGAGCGCACGACCTCGATATCCATCGTAACTAGGTGAGCCATACGCATTTGGAGCCGGCGAGCCAAACACTTGGACAGAGATGTTCGAGACATCATTCACGGTGATCGTCACCGTTGCAATATTCGAATCTACTGTTCCATCGTTCGCCTTAAACGTAAAGGTATCCACGCCAGTGAAGATGCCGGTCGGGGTGTAGACCCAATTCGGGGCCGTGCCGCTCAGTGTGCCATGGGCTGGAGGCGTCACCACAGTGTAGGTCAAAGGATCGCTGTCGGGGTCGGTGACCGTAACCGGAGTATTGACCGCTGTATTCTCGTTAGTCGAGAAACTAGCGTCATTCGCTACCGGCGCCTGATTCACATTGTTCACAGTGATGCTCACCGTCGTGGCCGCTGAAGTCGCATATACGTCCGTCGCCGTAAACGTGAAGCTGTCCGGACCCGTGTAATTCGGATTCGGAGTGTAGGTCACATTCGGAGCCGTACCCGTGACCGTCCCATGAGCCGGTTGACCATACGCATAGGTCAAAGGAACTTC
>JADLGZ010000042.1 GCA_020849075.1 Fimbriimonadaceae bacterium
CTTGGCGAAGTGGTGGGAGGAGGCGTCTGTATTGTTTGGCCGCCGATGGGCATCGCCGTTTTCGCAGATACCCCTGGTAAGGACAGCGTGAGTTTGAAACCACCAAGCGATACAACGCTCCCTTGTTCAAGGAGCGCTGGCGCGGTAATGGGATCATTGCCCAGCTTTGTGCCGTTCGTTGAACCTAGGTCCTTGAGGATGAGGTCCTCACCCACATTGATGCTCGCATGACGTCGCGAAACCCGAGCATCGTCCAAAGCAATATCGCCTTGTCGGCCTAGGATATTTTCACCGGGCCGCAAGGTGTGCTCCCGGCCCGCTTCATCCACCAAGACTGGCATTCGAATTGTTGGCGCGCCAAATGCATCATCGGGCAACGCTCGATCAAAGATCAGGCCGCAATCAACGCAAAACATCACACCCGCCGGATTGAAGGACTTGCAAACGGGACATTGAACCGGCTTGATCACTTGGGTGGCGTTGATGGTCGGAGCCGTACCCATTACGGTTTTGTTCACATCAAGACTTTGGGTGCGATTGGGATCCATTTCTAACTAGACGTTACCCGCGCTAGGATTTCTTGGTCAGTCAACCCCTCAATTTGGATGAGCTTCAAGCGAGCGTTATGCCCCTTCACAATGGTGATTGATGCTCTTGGAACTTTGAGCGCCTTACTAAGCAAGGCGATTACCTCGTCATTCGCTTCCCCATCTACTGGCGGCGCATTCGTGTACACCTTCAAACCCTCGTTCGTTGAAACGACTTTGGATTGGGAACTTCTCGGAATGACCTTGAGGAACAAACGCCTACTTCTTGATCTTAGCCAAGACCCGGTTGCGATTGCTCTTCGCCGGAAGGTCACCCGGCAGCAGGGCAATCAAAGCATCCCAAACTCGTACCGAGTCCCGGTAGCGCCCCAGCCGATCGTAGCTATGAGCCAACCAGCGATACATGTTCGGGTGAGGCGTCTTCTTCAGTTCTGGCTCAACCAAGGCTGGGATCTTTGCATAGGACTTTTTCAAGAACCAGAATTGGGCAACTGAATAGCAGGCGTCTCGCCGATCGGGATAATCGCGGCGATACTTCATGTATAGCCCCAGGGCCTCATCTTGCCTGTCCGTGCTCTCAAGGAGCCATCCTAAATCGCTCATTGCTTCCCAGTCGTCCGGGTGCATCGCGTAGCGGAAACGCAAGCCTTGGATGGCGCGAGGAAGATCGCCATCGTGGAAGTTCTGATCCACATATTGGATCATGGCCTCATCAATGGCGTCCCACACGGCATCCTGTCGCGGATCTTGTGCCCACGACATTGGGATCAACCCCAAGACCAAACCGACGACCACCAGCTTCATTTTTCCCATTGGGTTACTCCCCTAATGCCTTACGGAGCGCTTCCTGCGCGAGTTGCGGATTCGCGCGGCCTTGGCTCTTCTTCATCAATTGTCCGACGAGAAAGCCCATCACATTGGTTTGCCCATTGTGATATTTTTGGACAACATCAGGATTATCGGCCAAAACCTCAGCGGTCCAAGCATCAACTTGTCCTGAGTCACTAACTTGCGTCATGCCACCTTCTTCAACGATTGATTTCGGCATCTTGCCGGACTTGTACATGTCCTCGAAAACCTGCTTACCGATCTTGCCACTGATCGTGCCCTTTGCAATGAGTTCGGTTAGTTCAGCAATATGCGCGGGAGTCACCTTACTTAGCGCCCGCCCCTTCTGTTCGACCACGCTTTGTCCGGTCTCATTTAAGAGCCGCGCGAAGTCGGAGTTCATCCAATTACAGGCTGCTTTTGGCTCGGCACCAGCAGCAACGCAAGCTTCGAAGAACTCGGCCCAAGGGCGTTCGGCGGTGAGAACTCCGGCGTCGTACTCACTGAGTCCAAATTCGCTTTGGTAGCGTTGCCACTTTGCGATTGGGAGTTCCCCGATCGTGGCCTTGATGCGTTCAATCATGGCGTCGTCGAAGTGCATCGGCATCAGGTCGGGGCACGGGAAGTAGCGATAATCGTTCTCCGACTCCTTCACGCGCATCACGTAGCTGGCTTGAGTGTCTTCGTTCCAGCCCCGAGTTTCCTGCAGGATGGGTTCGCCCCGTTCAATGGCGGCAACTTGGCGATCACGCTCAAACTCGACGCCACCGAAGACGGATCGGAAACTGCCGAGGTTCTTAAGCTCGGTCTTTACGCCGTAGGTTTCAGAGCCTTCGGGTCGGACAGAGGGATTGGGTTCAGCGCGCATACTGCCTTCCTCCATCTTGCCATCGCAAACACCGAGGTACACGAGGAGTTGCCGTAGCCGCTCACCGTACTCCTTGGCCTCTTCGGGGCTCTCAATGTCGGGTGGGAATGCGGTCACGATCTCCATAAGCGGCACGCCGGCACGGTTGAGGTCTACTCCGCTGCCGCCGCCGGGCAGGTGCATAAGCTTGCCGGTGTCCTCTTCGAGATGAACTCGGGCAATCTTGATGCGCTTGGTCTTGCCGCCTTCGGTCGGAATGTCGATCCAACCGTGATAGCCAATCGGGTTGGTCTCGCCGTACTGGCTGATCTGGTAACCCTTGGGGAGGTCGGGATAGAAGTAATTCTTGCGATGGAAGACGCTATCGCGGGCGATCGTACAGTTGAGCGCGAGGGCAGTCTTCATGACAAGCTCGATCGCATGCTTGTTTGGCACTGGCAGCGCGCCGGGAAGACCGAGACAAACGGGGCAAACTCGCGTATTAGGCTCACCGCCGAACGCCACTTGGCAACGGCAGAACATCTTGGATTCCGTGAGGAGTTCAGCATGCACCTCCATCCCAACGCTGAGCACGTAGTTCGCCATGAGGCTAGAGTTTACTCCCGCTCTCAAAGGGTTAGGCGTCTACGATCACGGTTACGGGCCCATCATTCAGTAGCTCTACTTGCATATCAGCACCAAACTCGCCTGTTTCGACTGGGATTCTATACTGGCGCAACTCTGAGACAAACCGGTTCACCAAATCCTTCCCTGCCTGATACGGCGCGGAGTCGGTGAAGCTCGGCCTGCGGTTCTTCGCCGTCTCGCCATAGACAGTGAAGTTCGAAATCACCAGAATCCCCTGGCTATCCCCTATTGCCAAGTTCATCTTCCCATCGGGGTCATTGAAGATGCGGAGCTTCACGATCCTATCGGCCAAGCGAGCAGCATTCATCTCCGTGTCCTCGCGGTGCGCGCCGACTAGAACTAATAGCCCCGGCCCACATTGCCCGATTACATTGCCGTCTACCGACACCCGCGCCCAAGCAACGCGTTGGACGATGGCCCTCACCGCGAGCCCGTCCTGCCGTGTACGCGCAGAATACTAAACACATCGCTCAGGTTTGAAATCTTGTTGAGGACATGATTGAGGTGCTCGAGGTCACGCACCTCAACGGAGATATCCCACTCAAAGGTCGTGTTGGGTAGTGGCCTGACCTTCATGCCGACAATGTTCGCTCGGGCTTCAGCGATCATGTTCGAGACATCCGCCAACAGGCCCTGCCTTTCCAGCGTCACAATCTTCAGGTTCACCCGAAAGACTCCTGCTCCATCGGGCTCCCAATGAATCGGAATCAACCTCTCGGGGTCGGACTGCTCATACGCCAAGGCATTGCTACATGCGGCCCGATGAATCATGATTCCGCGACCGCGGGTCACATATCCGACTACGTCCTCACCCGGAATTGGATCGCAGCACTTTGCTCTGCGCATACTGACCGAATCGAGGCCGCCGACCACGTTCATCACACCGGTCTCGCGGGCCTTATTGGGACTGCGTGCCCCCTTCACTTGGGTTGGCGGGCGCATCTTGTCCACGACACTGATCGCGCTCACAAGGCCCTCACCAACCTTGGCAAAAATGTCCTCGGTCGTGCGGCAGTCCTTGATCTGCCCGATGACCCCGTTTAGCTTCTCGCCCAAGTACAATTTGGGTTCAAGCTTGCGACTCTTTAACTCGCGCTCAATCAGGTCTTTGCCTTGAGCCACATTCTCATCCCGGCGGCGAGTTCGGAAGTAGCTCCGTAGCTTGCTCTTGGCACTTGGGCTGGCGGTGAACTGGAGCCAATCCAAACTCGGCTGAGCATTGCTTCGCGTGATCACCTCCACAATGTCGCCATTCTTGAGCTTATGATCGAGCGGCACAATCTGACCGCCGACCTTAGCTCCCACGAGGCGCAAGCCCAAGTTGGTATGCACTCGAAAGGCAAAATCCACTGGAGTTGAGTTCGTTGGGAGGTCCAGCACCTCGCCTTTGGGCGTAAACACAAAGACCTGTTCACTAAACAGGTCCGTACTTAGATTGCGCAGAAAGTCGGATGACGTCCGGTAGTCGCTTGACCAATCAAAGAGCTGTTGTCGCAGGTTGGCGAATCGCTGATCAACAGCATTGGCTCCTTCCTTGTAAGCGTAATGAGCGGCTACACCCATCTCCGCGACATCGTGCATCTCCTTGGTGCGGATCTGGATTTCAAGCGGTTCTCCGCGAGGTCCAATGACCTTGATATGTAGGGACTGGTAGCCATTGGACTTCGGCCGGGCGATGTAGTCGGCAAAGTGCTCCTGCATCGGAACCCAAAGGCCATTGACGACCCCCAAGGCAACATAGCAATCATCCTTTGACGCCACAACAATGCGCATCGCAATCAGATCCAAGATTTCTTCGAACCGAAATCCGTGGATCACAATCTTGTTGAAAATGCTGTAAAGGTGCTTTGGTCGCCCTTGGACCTCCACGACCTTGACACCTCGTTTAATGAGTTCGTCCTTTACGATGCGGATCGCCTCGTTGAGCTCGTTCTCACGATCGGCCCTGGTTCTCGCGACAAGTTCCTGAATCTCCTTGTATTCATTGGGGTGCAGGAACTTGAATGCAAGATCCTCAAGCTGCCACTTAACTTGCCAAATACCAAGTCGCGCCGCGAGGGGGGCAAAAATGTCTAGCGTCTCTTGGCTAATTCGGATGCGCTTGGCCGGATCCTTATGCCCCTCAAGTGTCTGCATATTGTGGAGCCGGTCGGCAAGCTTGATTACCATCACGCGCACGTCCTTGGCCATCGCAAGGAGCATCTTACGGAGGTTCTCGGCGGCTCGATCCGTTTCCGTCGACTTTCTTTGCCGCTCGCTATTCTCATCAAGCGTCCGGAAGCTGAGCTTTGTGACACCCTCTACCAGCACGGCGATCTCTTCCCCGAACTCCTCACGGATACGCTCGGACGTGAAGCCCTGGCAATCCTCAACCGTATCGTGCAACAGCGCCGCGCAAAGCGTCGCGTCATCCATGCGAAGGTGAGCGAGGATACTGGTTACCGCGAGGGGATGAGTGATGTAAGGATCGCCCGTCGCCCGCATTTGGCCCGAATGA
>JADLGZ010000043.1 GCA_020849075.1 Fimbriimonadaceae bacterium
GGATCTAAGAGCGATTTTGGTTGAGGTAGGAGATCGGGCCAATGAGCTTCAGAAAGTCTATGGCAATATCTCTCCTGCGTCTGTTGGGGCCATCCAGCGCCAACTCTTGGTTCTAGAAGAGCAGGGAGGGGATCAGTTTTTTGGGGAACCCGCCCTTGACTTGCGAGACTTTATGCGGACCGACTTATCGGGGCGAGGGATCATCAATGTTCTTGCCGCTGATAAGTTGATGTCAAGTCCGCGGCTGTACTCAACATTCCTCCTCTGGATGCTTGCAGAGTTGTTTGAAACGCTGCCCGAAATTGGTGACCCAGAAAAACCAACATTGGTTTTCTTCTTCGATGAGGCTCATCTGCTCTTCACCGACGCGCCCAAGCCCCTCTTAGAGAAGGTTAACCAAGTGGTGAGACTCATTCGTTCCAAGGGTGTTGGGGTTTATTTCATCACACAGAATCCGGCTGATATTCCTGATTCAGTGCTTTCGCAACTAGGTAATCGTGTTCAGCATGCCCTTCGTGCCTTCACACCCAGTGAAATGAAGGGGATCAAGGCGGCTAGCGACAGCTTCCGAGCAAACCCTAAGTTCAGCACCGAGGAAGCAATCACCCAACTTGGTGTAGGGTGGGGCTTGGTTTCGGTGTTGGACGAAAAGGGAACCCCAACTATCGTGGAGAAGACGGCCGTTCGACCTCCCTTCAGTCGATTAGGTCCGGCTACGCCCGAAGAGAAGCAAGTCATTCGATCTGGGTCACCCGTTGCGAGCAAGTACGACTCGGTCGTGGATCGAGAATCCGCTTATGAGAAGCTCAAGGTGAAAGCGGAAGCTACAGCAAAGGCTGAAGCTGATGCCGAGGCCGCAAAGATTCAGGCAAGGGAAGACGCCGCGGCGGCAAAAGAAGCAGAACGGGCCCAAAGAGCCGATGCCCGTCGAGGCGATAGTTTGGTGGAGTCGGTCGTTAAGAGCACGATGCGCTCGGCTGGCACCAGTATCGGTCGCCAGATTGTACGAAGCATTCTTGGCAACCTATTCAAGCGGTGAGTGCTCTACTAGGGCTGGATGGACTTCGCGTAGGCGGGGAGTTGATCCAGCATTTGCTCTTTGGACTCTTTCGCAAGGTTCTCCCGCGTTAACCAAACTCCATTGTTGAAAGTTGGGATGGGGTCAATCGCGAGACCGTTCTTGATCGCATTGGTCACCCTCTTAAACACATCATAGGCATGTTCCTTGGGGCCAATCAGAAGAGCAGCGAAGTATCCGGAGTTGGGTTTGGCAAGTTCGTCCAATGCCCCAAGTCCTCCTATACTAACGCCAATCACATTCGCCGCCGGGATGCCGCCTACTTCAGTTGCCCGGATGCCAGAAATGACCGGCGCGTCCGAACCGCCAACGATCATCCAGTTCTTGTACTTGCCTAGGTTTACTGCCTGGCCCTGGATTTGCCCTGGGGCATAGCCTGCCGCCATAAAGGTCTCCCTGATTGCTGTGCCGCGCGCTTGCAACTTACCGCCATCCGCTGAAGTAACAACGACAATGCCAGTTTCGTTGGATTTCCAGCCTCGTTTTCGGGCCTCATCAATGGCCCCGTTGGCGGCGAACGATCCGAGGTCCCGATTGCTCAGGCCGAAGTAGGGCATATCCAAGTATCGCTTCGTATCAGCGTCGCGAAGCCGTGTATTGATCGCAATAGTTGGCAGGCCGAAGGATTCGACATCGTCGCGAATAGTGAGCCCGCAATCTTCGAACGGAGGTTCAATGATCAGACCAGTGGAACGTGTTGCCGAAGCTGCTCCTACGGCTTCCTTCACAAGGGCGTTCGACGCGCCACCAATGGTCACCAGGTGAATTGTGGATCCCGTCTCCTTTGCCGCTCGCTGCATATAATCGAGCTGAAGTTTGCGCCATGGATTGCTTGGGTCGGGCATCGCTACGGCGATATCTCTCACGCTGACTTGGCGACCGCCGATCGCTGGGTCGCGCTGCGCCTTCGACTGGTTGCATCCAATTGCGCCAAGCACGGCTAAGCAGAGCGTCGCTGTGGTAATGCCTCTCATGATCGTCATTATGTCGTCTCAATAACGCTGCCGCAAACGGTTTGGGTTCCGATGCCTTCAGTAGAATAGCTCAAAATGATCCCGAAGCTAACATTCTACGAAGAGAAAGCTGGCGTATTTGTGTGGGGCGGTGACTTGCCACCAGAGCACTTGTTTGATAGTCTAGACGAGTCTCCTCGCCAATCGTGGCGGCTCTTGAATGGGTCAGAAGTAGCAATCCACCAGGCTGAAATGAAGCCCGAGTCGTACCGCGTGCAGGTTGAGCCGGACAGAATCATCATCTCCGCTACTGACCTCAACGGCAGGCTATACGCGGTTCAGGACCTCGCAAACTTGATTCAGGATCATGGCATCCGATGCTGCTCGTTTGAGGGTTCTCCCAGGTTCGGATGGCGCGGCATGATGCTGGATGTAGCTCGCCATTTCCAAGACAAAGCGTTTGTTCTAAAGTTTATTGACCTCCTGTTCATCCACAAGATGAATCGCCTCCACCTACACCTGTGCGACGATCAAGGATGGCGGCTGGAGATTAAGCGATACCCGAGGCTTACGAGTGTGGGGGCGTTTAGGAAAGGCACTCAGATTCGCCCAGGTTCACCGGAATTGGATGAGCTTCCCCATGGTGGCTTCTTCACTCAAGAGGACCTACGGGAGATAGTAGCGTATGCAACAAAGCGTGGGGTTACGGTCATGCCAGAGATCGAAATGCCGGGGCATTGCCAAGCTGCGCTCGCGGCATATCCGGAGTTCGGCAATACGGGCTGGCCTCTCGAACCCAAATCACACTTTGGTGTGATTGAGGATGTCTACGGCGTTCAGAACGAAACATTCACGTTCCTCGAACACGTTCTGGAGGAGGTCCTAGACATTTTCCCCAGTGAGTTCATCCATGTTGGTGGCGATGAAGTACCGAAGAAGCAATGGCAAGAATCTTCGGTTGCTCAGAAGCGAATGAAGAGCTTGGGGCTTCAGAACGAAGATGAATTGCAATCTTGGTTTATAAAGCATTTTGATCAGTGGCTGCGGGCCCGCGGGCGACGGCTCATTGGCTGGGATGAAATCCTTGAGGGGGGCCTCGCTGAAGGAGCGGCAGTGATGAGTTGGCGAGGTTCGGCTGGCGGGATAAAGGCTCTGGAACTGGGGCACGAGGCTGTTATGGTGCCCCATACTCACTGCTACTTTGATCATTACCAAAGCAGCGTTAAAGCGTTGGAACCAACGGCCATCGGTGGTTGTACAACCCTCCAGAAAGTCTATGAGTTTGAACCTGCTGCTGGGGTGAATCCTGATGACATACCCCGATTGCTTGGGTCTCAAGGGCAATTATGGAGCGAGTACATGCGGACCCCCGAACACGTGGAGTACATGGCGCTTCCCCGGATGTGCGCACTAGCCGAGGTCCTATGGGGAAGGCAGAGCAACGAGACCTACGGCACTTTCGAAAAGCGCCTTGTCCCTCATCTGGCCAAGCTCAAATCGCTAGGTTACAATTTCCGCCCAATTCAACCCGAGCCTCCCACGAACTACGTTAGAATCGGTAGTTGGGAACAGGGCCAACTATCGAATGAGCCCCGCGAGTTGGCCTTCGTGATGCCTACTCCTCTGAACCTGAGTCAAGGATTCTCCATTTCCGTGAATTATGGTGGAGGGTTCTACGGTGTCTTCATTGATAGCGTTGAGATCCGGACTCCTGAGGGTGCTATTTGTACTCAGGTGACCGGAGCCAGCGGCAATCAGGATGAAGGAAACATCGTTCACTTCGCCCCGGCCTCCCACCCGGTTGAGGTTGTTGTAACCATGCGATCCAAGGGTACAAGTGACACCGAGGGGAATATTTACGTTGTTTTGCCGTAGCATTGGTAGGAGATGAACGAACGGCATATGCTGATCTTTGATGCGGACTGCGGCTTTTGCCAATGGTCGGCGGATCGGCTCATGGCACGTGGTGGCCCATTTGAGGCGAGCCCCAATTCACTACATCCCGAGTTCAAAGACCGGAGCAGTAGAGAGGTTATCGTTCGCTTATCTTCGGGAGTTGAGTTGGGCGGTGCAGATGCGGTTCTCTTTGTTTTGTCGAAGACTGGCTGGGGATGGTTTGGCGTTCTTCTGGGCAAACCGCCGTTCATCTGGCTACTTCGGGCGGGCTACTGGATTATTGCAAGGAATCGTCAATTGATCAGCCGAATGCTCCGGCTGCCCGCTTCTTGCTCCGTTCCGAAGTCGTAATGGGGCTAGTCCCAGCGTTCAGCTAGCAGTTCAGCCAAGGCCGCGAGTGCGGACTCATCACTCGCACTAAAGGCACCGGCAGTATGGCTATCAATGTCAATCTGCCCGATAATTTCACCTTGCCGCCGAATCAGGACGACGATCTCGGCCCGTGTCTCGAGTGAACAAGCCAGGTAGTTCTGCACTTCGCGAACATCAGGGATGACTAGATTCCGATTCTCAGCAATTGCCGTCCCGCAAATGCCAACGCCAACTGGGATCTCCGTATGGTCCGTCGGAGCACCGACGAAGGCCCCTAGCTTGAGGTTGCCCCCTTCGAGACCATAAACTCCGCACCAGTCATAGCCAGGGAGATGAGAGAGGCTCTCCATCGCTTGTTGCCGAAGGGCGTGACCGCGTAGCCCAGAACCCCTGAGGCGATGGATGATATCGGCAATCATTGAAAGCATTATGAACCTTGCTTGTGGCTGTACCAGTTGGCAAGCGCAACATCAATGTTTGAGCCCGAAGGAAGGACGAGTTCAACCGTCGGGATTCCCTCATACTCGAGTTGATCGGGGGACTTATGGACAACAAACGGCCCGACCTTATCACCCGGAGAGTGGACATTCCCGCGCAGCAAGCTGTCGCACGCATCTATCAAGAATCGCTCGGCCACCTCAGAAGTACTTTGGAGCTCTAGTTCAGATATACCGAATTTTAGCAACCCCCTGGTCCGGAGGCTGGAGCCTCGCTGTACGACGATGTGCTCCCGTGGATCAAGGTCCGGGTGCCTCCGGGGACTTTGTATCACTTCGCCTGGGAGGAGGTATCGCTGGCATATCGGGTCGGCTACCACCCCGCCAGAAAGTTCACTCAAACGCCTTGCGCTGAGCAGGAAGAAATCTAAGGCGGGCAGGATTGATGGATCAAACGCCTCAAAGGTCAGTTGCATGACCGTCCAAGTAGCCGCAATCCGGTTACGGACCTCGGGGCTACAGGCCTGCCCCATCGTACTTCGAAGGAAGGGCTCAGGGTCAAATCCTGCCTCATCCCGGGGCATTACCATGAGCTTCAGGACTGACTTTTGGTCAACCGAGGCAAGAGCGTATACTCCTCGCTCCATCGGTTGCTCTAGCTCTGCTTTTGCTGATGCACCAAGGGGCGCTAGCATGCCAGGAACCGCTCCATTCTCCCCCTTGGGTGACATCACTTGGCGCGGAGAGGGGAGTCTCGAAACGCTGGCCAAAACTGACAGGTAGTAGTCCTTCGAGATTTCATAGCCCGGAGTCTTTGGCTTACTGAACTTGAAGAGATCGGATAGCTTACGCTGGGGTGGTCGCAATCCTACTCCTCCTGTTCTCCATCCATGTGCGCACTTCTTCTCCGTCATAGTGGGCTAAGTATTGAGCGACGGAAATGAATGCAAAGAGTGGAATATTGAACCGATATTCGATCACGGCATGGAGCGCTAGCCCACCAAGTAATATCCAGCGCCTTGCGGGTCGCCAATAGACCGCATACGCCAGCGCAAGTTCGACCACCAGGGTCCCCCAGGTTGCAATCTGCACAAAGGGGGGTAAATCCACGAACCCGGGGGTAGGAAAGCGATGGAACTCCAATAACTGCCCCGGATACCATGCCGCCGTACCATCCGACCAATGCACACCGTTGAGCTTATGCCAAACCGTCGTTCCGTACACCAAGGTCATCTGCACTTGGACGAGACGTTGGGGCCATAAGCTCACTTGTTCCAATACCGGTTGGCCTCTCCTTTGACGAAGGAGGCGATCAACAGAGAATGCCGCTCCGCACGGCGACAGGGCTAGCGTAATCAAGCTCATCCGAAGTAAGGTATCGCCACCGTTAAGGATGAATGGGTTTCGGTGGTGGAGCGATATCATCCCGACCGCTAGGGCGATCGTTGCAACGCGAGTCCACAGTCCAAGCATCGTGCAAAGGGCTGCCAGCATTGTAAGCCCGAACACGCCCGCGGTTACAGGTGTTGAAGTTACGCCCTGCAGTACGTTGAGATGCCAAAGTTGCCCAGCCCAATACTCGGCGTCGCGAGCCGTGGCTAAGCCACTTTCCGTGTACCACGTGTTGAAATCAAGGCTTAACATGAGCAAGCAGATGAGTGCCAGCCCACCGATCAGGGCTCGGTAGACCCCCAGCGTATAGGGTGATCCCCAGCCAAAGGCCCAGTTGTCCAACTTGCGCATCACCTCGCCCATCCCTTTTCGCGATAGAGACGTGGTAGATCGACCATCTGCGGATGGAACATGGTCGTCTCGAATGGACGGTTCATGTCAAGGTTGGCGGTAGGCGGTGGAACGTTACGAGACTTCTTTTGGAGATTCAGCGCGATCACCGGGTTGCTAGGGTCCGTACTGGCTTGAGTGGCCATCCATTGCGCCCAAGTAGGCCAGAGATATTGGTATTCACTCTCGCGGACCCGCTCGCCATACTTGCGAAATCGTTCCTTCGTGTACCGAGCGAGCAGAGGCATTTTTACAATGCGCGGGAACTCCACTGACTTGATCGTCCCATCCTGAAATTGCATGACCGCCTCGAAGTAGAAGTCACTCTGCATGGGATCGGGAGCGAACATGTCCCAGTACTGCCAAAGACCGAGGGGTTCGATATAGTAATGCGGTAGGCCATCGCGAACGAAGCGGTCGTTAGCAAGAAGAAGATTGTCGACGACATTACCGGAAGCACGCCCTGAACTCACGGCCGGGGGTGCATTTGGGAAACACCAGAGGGTGATCAGCACCACGTGCGTCCACCACCATACTTTGACTGGCCAACGGACGGTTTGGGCGCTATCGTTCACAGCAGATTCTTACTCTGGTCGGCGTTTTCTACTAATGGGCCTAGAAGTCGTCGTACGTCGGCAACGTCAAAAGAAAGTTCCCGGTTACCGCAATCAGGAGCTTCAAAAAGAAGGTCCTCAAGGAGCTTCTCCATGAGAGTGTGCAGCCGCCTCGCGCCAATGTTCTCCAGCTTCTTGTTGAGTTCTACGGCGAAGTGAGCCACTTCATCGAGGGCGCTGGGCGTGAAGGATACTCTCGTACCATCCACTTCAAGAAGCTTCTGATACTGCTTGACTATGGCGTTTTTGGGTTCGCGCAAGATACGACCAAAATCATCCTCGCCAAGCGGATTCAACTGAACCCTAATCGGTAAGCGTCCTTGAAGCTCGGGGATCAGGTCACTTGGCTGCGAGATATGAAAAGCTCCCGCGCACACAAACAAGACGTGGTCAGTTCGGAGAGCACCGAACTTTGTCGCGACCGTACTGCCTTCAATGACGGGCAAGAGATCACGCTGCACCCCTTCTCGGCTGACGTCGGGGCCTGACCCGCCCCCACTCTTGATCGCAACTTTGTCAATCTCGTCAATGAACACAATGCCGGTCTGTTCAGCGCGATGGATCGCCTCTTGATTGAGCGAGTTCGGCTCAATCAGGTCCTTGGCGATGCTCTCTTCCAAGATGGGTTTGGCGTCCACAACGCGTAACCGTCGGTAAGACGATCTTGCCCCCCCGAACGGATTGTTCGCGCCCAGCATGTCAAGCCCCATTTCTTCCATGCCGCCGGGCGTGAATACCTGGAGGAAGTTCGTGCCCTGTTCTTCGATTTCAACGTCAACTTCCTTGTCGTCGTGGAGACCCTGTTCTAGTTCATTGATGAGCTTTGCGCGGGCCTTTTCAAGATCAAACTCCGAGGAAGTTTGGACTGGATAGTCCGCAGAGAATCCCATTTCATGAGACTGCGCCTGAAACTCGGGTAGCTCGGTAGAAAGCTGGTCAGCGATTCGTTCAAGCATCCGCCGATGGGCAGCCTCCCGGACCAACTCCTTTCGCTCCGCCTCGACAAGTCGCACGGAATTGGCCGCGAGGTCTCGAATCATCGAGTCCACATCGCGACCGACATAGCCAACTTCCGTAAACTTGGTGGCTTCGACCTTCACAAAAGGTGCACGTGCCAATTGGGCCAGTCGCCGCGCAATCTCCGTTTTGCCGACGCCGGTCGGCCCGATCATCAGGATGTTCTTGGGGGCGATATCTTGCTTATCCTGCTCGCTCAGTTGTTGCCGTCGGTAGCGGTTTCGAAGGGCAACCGCTACGGCCCTCTTGGCCTCGTTCTGGCCGACAATATAGGCATCAAGTTCGGCTACAATCTGCGCCGGAGTCAGGGTTTCGATCGGCGCGTTCATCAGAAATTGGCGATGATGTTGTCACCGAATTCACTGCATCGGATTTCAGTCGCCCCATCCATCAGTCGCGCGAAGTCATAAGTGACCTTCTTCGATGTAATCGCGCCCTCAACGCCCTTAACAATGAGGTCGGCAACCTCGGTCCAGCCCAAGTAGCGGAACATCATCTCGCCGCTCAAGATAACACTGCAGGGGTTCACCTTGTCCTGCCCGGCATACTTCGGAGCCGTGCCGTGGGTCGCTTCAAAAATGGCGTGGCCCGAGAGGTAGTTAATGTTGGCACCGGGGGCGATTCCAATTCCACCGACCTGAGCCGCTAGCGCATCACTCAAGTAATCTCCGTTCAAGTTGAGGGTTGCGATTACATCGAAATCCTTAGCCCGTGTGAGAACTTGCTGCAGAGTGATATCGGCAATTGAATCTTTGATGACAATGCCTGCTCCGGGCTTTCCTTCGGGGATCACGTGCCAGGGGCCGCCATCGAGAGGAATTGCACCAAAGAAGTCCGCCGCGACCTTGTAGCCCCAGTCGCGAAAGGCGCCTTCGGTGAACTTCATGATGTTCCCCTTGTGAACCAAAGTGACATTCTTCCGTCCGTTTGCAATCGCGTAGCTAATCGCGCTATGGACCAGGCGTTCCGTTCCCAGGTAACTCACGGGCTTGATGCCAATGCCTACCTGTACAGGCAATGTCCGGGCCGGGGCACCAATGGCTTCCAATTGGGTTTGCCAAGCGCTATCGCGAGCGGCTGTGCCGAAGCGAATCTTCTCAAAGTCCTTGGGAAACTTCTGGCTGATGAAGTCCAGCACCGCGTTAGCTTCATCTGTCCCGCCCGCCCACTCGATTCCGGCGTAAATATCCTCCGTGTTCTCGCGGAAGATCACCATATCCACCGCGCCTGGATCCTTCACAGGTGAGGGTACGCCTTGATACCACCGGACCGGACGAAGGCACACGTAGAGGTCCAAGATTTGCCGCAGGGCGACATTGAGAGACCGTATCCCACCACCGACTGGCGTTGTCAGTGGCCCCTTGATCCCGACAAGGTACTGCCGAAAGGCGTCTAAGGTCGCGTCGGGCAACCAACTGCCGGTTTGGGTAAAGGCTTTCTCGCCGGCAAGGACCTCCTGCCACTCCACCTTGCGCTGGCCACCATAGGCCTTGTTTACCGCCGCATCAAAAACCCGGACGCTTGCCGCCCAAATATCAGGTCCAATGCCATCGCCTTCAATAAAGGGGATGATCGGATCATTGGGAACGTTAAGCCCGCTGGTGGACATCGTAATTGGGGTCGCCATAGGTAGCTTGCAGGATACCAGCGGACAGGGGGATTGCCGGTAGGGCGAACCGGGCATAATTCTGCCATGGCAAGCCTATTCACGAGGATTATCCGGCGCGAGATACCGGCAGAGATCGTCTACGAAGATGAACACTGCCTAGCGTTCAGGGACATTGCCCCGGTTGCGCCTGTACATGTGCTCATTGTTCCGAAAACCGAGGTCGCGGGCGTTGCTGACTTGGGGGCGGAGGGTGATCATCAGCACCTATTGTTTGCCGCCAGATCGGTTGCCGAGAAACTGGGATTGAAGGATGGTTATCGCTTGGTGATCAACCAGGGGGATGCAGCCGGGCAAACGGTTCCCCACCTCCACATGCACCTCCTCGCGGGGCGACCCCTAAGTTGGCCGCCGGGATAAGTTCCGAACAAATTTTGGCAGGAGTCCCGCCAAGCGCTGGGGTAACCAAATGGCACCCGTGCCATACAGGCAAGCCATAAAGATGTAGGACATCACAGATGAGACGCCGATTCCGGCCAGCGCATAGTACTGCCATCCGAGGGCGTAAATGATCCGATACCCGAGAATCCAAAACACCGCTGCGACCGCTACGATGAACGCCTTCTTTGTGAGAATCTCGCGCAGGGCCATGCCCGGCATTATGAACTTCCGAGCCGCCCATTCAAGCGGATAGAACTGAATCAATTGCAAAATGGCTCGCATGGCCGCAACACCGATCAGGCCGTAGAGTGACGCGACGGGGAACGCGAGCAGCGCGGTCCCCACGAGCATGAACCATACAAAGGGAGCGGTCAGATGAGGGCGACCCGTAGCACCGGCAAACACGGCAAAAAGTGATCCGTAGAGCGAGAACGCGGCATCAAGGCTCGCCAAGATAAAGATTGGGAGCATCACCGGGTGGTAAACCGGATAGATTAGGCGCAGATAAGACTCTGCGCAGGCGGAAGGGATGAACAGGACCGCCATCATCATGGCCATCGTGGCGGACGATAGCTTTTTGTATGCTTCGTAGAGTGCGCCTTCGCCATCTTGGCTCACCCGGGCAACTTCGGCGGGGAACACCTGGGCGATGGGCATGGTGGAAATGAGCGTTGCGGGGATACGGGTGGCTTGATCGTAGATTCCCAGGCTAGCTTCGCTCACGACGCGACCAAGGGCAATTCGGTCAAGCCCGTTTGCCAGAGAGGCTGTGTTTGTAATCCACGAACGTTTCAGGTACGCCTTGGCACCCTGCAACTCGCTTTTGAAGAACCCGATTCTTGGAGCACCAAACCCGATCTTTCTTAACTGAATCTCGTTCGCAATTAGCGTGCAGATTAGGCCACCAAAGTTTCCGGCCCAAAACCCCCAAGGCTGGCCGGTACGGTAGATGAGCAGCAGGCTAATCCCCGTGTTCACGAATGCAAACAAGGTCGATGAAAATGCGATATAGCTGTAGTGTCCGCGGCTTGATAGCGCCGAGTTCTGGCTGAAGCTAATCAGCGAGAGCATGGTGGTACCTGCGGCAAGAGCAAAGTACAGGACCCCTTCGAGGTTATGGCCCATGGCTCGGACATACCCAAACTGAAATGCAAGCGCATAAATCAGCCCAATCGGGACAAAGGCACAGCCATAAATGGCGGTTGTCGTGGCTAAGACTCGATTGGCAGCTTTCTGATCCTTATCACTCGCCGCCTTAACCAATGCGTTGAGAGTAGCGATGTTTAGGCCAAGGTCGCATATGGTGACGCAAAAACCCATAAGGACGATCATCAGGGCAATTCCGCCCCAACTCTCATCGCCGAGCCAATGGACGTACCTCCCGATCGCCCACATGTTGAGGAGTAGGCTCGCTACTCGGGAAATGCTGAGATAAATTGTGCCACGGAGGACACTCATTGTGGGCTCAAGGTAGGGAAGCCATATTCGTCATCATCGTGGGTTAGGCGCTTCTCGGTGCCATCCGCGGGATTGACCTCGAACAATGGACGAGCCCTTCCGACAGGTCTGGCGTACAGAATGAACTTACTGTCGGGTGTCCAGTTGGGTTCAAAAACGGCGTGCTGGCTGATCGCGACACCTTCGGTGGGTGGTGCACCGGTCTTGGCAACCATCAGTTGCTTCGGCTCAAACTCGCCACTTGCGCCCACTTTGCCGTTCAAGTAGAGCACCTGTGTACCATCCGGCGATACCCGCGGATGGGAGAGAAAGTTGGCGCCATCATCGGTGGCAAAGATGACCTTTGAAGATCCAGGAACTGACGGGTCCACGGTGATTACGCCAAACTGAAATGGACGAACCGCCTTGCCTTCCTTGATGAACTCTGCAGGAATGTTCTCGGGGTCAATCCATTGAAACCCTTGGACGCAGATCGTTACGGCCCCATCTGGGCCTACATCAAACGTGACGCTGTTACCGGCGATTACCGGGGTAGGCGGTGTCATCTTGCCCTGAGGGTTGGGTTCTAAGTCTTGGATTAACAAGATGTCCCCGTCCTCCCGCTTCATGGTCGCAATCACGAATCGGCGGTCTTTTCCATACCGAGCCTGTCTAAAGCTTTCCCCAATTCGGCTGTAAAGATTTACCGCTTGATTCACGGTGCCACCGTCTTCCCCAGTTGAGGTATCTCTAGGAGGAGGAAGGATCTGCCGAATCGCGCCATCTCTTGGTGTGTATTCGCAGACGGTTCCCACCTCCGATCCCCCAGCCACTACGAGGGCTGAGGCGTTTACATTGGGATTTCCGGCGGGACCAAACCATGGTGTTCCTTTACTACGAGTGCCGATCGAACGGCGCTCAGGTTTGTCGCCTGGGCGGTAGCGAAAAATATGAAATGTGCCTTCTTCCCGGTCGCTTGTGAAGAATAGTCGCTCCCCGTCGGGGCGCCATACTGGTTCGGTGTCATGGTTCCCTTGGCTCCAACCTGGCACTTCTGTCTTCTTGCCTTCGGCATTGAAGAGCACGACCCTTGCGCCATCGCCTTCAAATTGGATAGCCGCCATCATGCCTCGCGTGTCCGCCTTGATGATGTCGGGGTCCTGACCAAATTGCCTCAGGGCATTGATGCCAAATACAAGCCCAGCCAGCAATAAGAGCCCGATGGCGAAGCGAAGCAGTAGCCGCTCATTCTTGAAGACGGGTTGCCCTTCCAGTTGCGCCATAGGTTACTTATTGTAGGCGATGTTGGAGCCAACGGTCAGGCGAGCACCATTGGCGAAGTCATGGCCCGACATCCGCTTGCGTCCACTGGGTTGCACTTCAACCAATTCGAGTGCCCCTTCACGGAGGGCCACGCTTACCGGGTTAAGGCTCAGCACTTCGCCCGGCTCCCCATCTCCGGGAGCCATCCGAATCTTCGCAAGCTTGATCGGCCCAAGAACAGACGGCAGAACGGCTCCCGGTGCTGGTGTTGAACCACGGAACCGGTTGAACTCCGATTGAGCAGTCCCCTGCCAGTTCAGGGTGGCATCATCCTTGGTCATTTTTGCGGCGTGGCTGGACTCGGCATGAGTTTGAGGCTCTTTAGGATAGTCGCCAGTGCAAAGGCGATCTTTCCAGTCAGTGGTCATTCGGGCGGCGAGTTGAGCCAGCCGGATTTGGAGTTCACCATACGTCTCTTCGGGGTCAATGGTTAAGCGCTCTACCGCGATCATGGGCCCGGTATCCATGCCCGCTTCCATCTGCATCAGGGTGACGCCGGTCTCATGCTCGCCATTTATCAAGCAGCGCTGTATCGGTGCCGCCCCTCGGTACTTGGGCAGGATGCTCCCGTGCAGATTGATGCCCCCATGCCGCCCGCACTCAAGGAGAGCAACGGGCAAAAGTTGGCCATAAGCTGCTACCAGGAGAAAGTCGGGTTTGAGCTGGCTGATCTGTTCGATAAAGCTGTGATCGCGGGCTCGTTCTGGAGTTGCGACGGGGAGGCCGAGTTCTAGAGCCCTTAACTTGACTGGAGCGGGCCTTAGCTCAAGGCCGCGACCAGACGGGCGATCGGGCTGGCACACTGCCAAGATGCACGACTCTGCGATGGCTTCAAGCGAAGGGACGGCAAACTCTGATGTCCCAAAAAAGACGACTCTCATTCGACCTCGTCGTCAGCTTCGGGATGGCTCCAGTGCAGAGTGGCCATATCAACCTTATCAATGAAGAGGATGCCGTCCAAATGGTCAACCTCATGTTGGATGACTCTCGCTGGTAACCCGGACATCTCATAAGACATGGGCTTACCTTTCCGGTCATAGGCTTGGACTTCAACGCTTTCGGAGCGTAGGACATCACCATAAAGCCCGGGAATGCTAAGGCAACCCTCTTGGCCCATCTGCTCACCATGTCGCTCGGTGATCACTGGATTAATGAGAACCAAGGGCTTTGTACCTGCAGGAGCGACAATGATAATCCGATCAAGGCTTCCCATCTGTGGCGCAGCTAGTCCAATCCCATTGGCCAGCTTCAACGCATTCATCATCATGGTGATGAGCGCCTCTGTCTTCTTCGAAACGCTGGACACGTCTTGGCAGATCTTTCGCAAGACCGGATCGGGAATCTTGACCACCGGCCGTTCGGCGTTGGTCACGTAGAGGTACTTAAACTCGTCGGGTACGACGATGTCCATCGGCGTCAATTATGGAAGATACCGAGCAACGTAGTGGAGCCGGTCGCTCACTTTGCGAGGTCTTCTCAGCGTGTAGCTCTCAAAAACGTGGATCTCGCGAAATCCCGCATCAGTCAGCGCCTCCCGAACTTCTGGGTCGCTATGCGCGCGCTGAGTATGGATTTCCCGCCAATGTTCATCTCCCTTCCAGAAGTCCATTTCAACATTGATAATCTTGGTTTCAGAGTCATATGAGCCCTTCCAGTCGTACTTGAGGGCAGTTTTCTTGCGCATGTCCTTCTGAGTGAACATTTGCGCAGCAAAGGCATACTCCGTGTTGAGGTCAAACACAAATGATCCTTCCGGTACCAGATGACGGGCCACCGATTTGATAGCGGCTCGAAATCCTTCAAGGTCAGCTATATAGTTCAGGCTGTCAAAAAATGAGAAAGCCCCTCCAAACTTCTGATTTAGGTTGAACGAGCGAGCGTCGGCAACGTGATAGGGGATATCAAGCCCGAGTCTTCTCGCCTTCTCCCTTGCCGATTCAATCATCGGCGCGCTGAGATCTATCCCAACGACGCTATAGCTGTCGTACGTCAGCATTTCGGCCATGGTCCCGGTTCCGCAACAGACATCTAGTAGGGTGAGTGTTGGGTTACCTTGCTTAACGAGAAGGAGCTTCAGATACTCAACCCACATGCGGTACGGCACAGCGGCCATGAGTTGATCGTAGTGTGGCGCGATTGGCCCAAAGCTCTGCACGATCCTGAAAGTATGCCTTGTGATCGCCGCTGCGTGGCTCTAAGGCACAACAAATGGCCGGATCTTTTCCATCTTCTTTGGCCCGATACCCTTGACATTCATGAGGTCGTCCACCGTTTGAAAGCGACCATGTTGGGAGCGGTACTCAATGATCTTCTTAGCGGTGGCGGGGCCCACTCCTGGGAGTTTATCAAGTTCGGCCTCTGTCGCCTGCGAGAGGGAAATTGCCGCCTGGATTTCGGCGACTCGTTCCACGCTTGCGCTTGCGACGACTGGCTTTGGCGAGGGAGAGGTAACGCTAGACATGCCCGGCATGAAACCCTGAATGGTGTCGGAACCAGCGATCTCAATCTTGGTCCCGTCCATGACTACTTCGGCGAGGTTTAGCCCGACCAAATCAGCCCCCTTGATCGTCCCACCCGAAGCATCTATGGCATCCTGCACATTGCTCCCAGCCCGGAGGCGAACAATCCCGGGATTACGGACGGCACCGGTGACGTGTACGGCGATTTGCCCACCAGCAGAGGGTGCGCGCTCCAGTCCCATTTGTGTCCCAGAATAAGCGGCAACAATCACGGCAATGGTCGCCAGACCACCCAACCCAACCTTCTGAAACTTGTCCAAAACGCTATACCCCTCGAAGGCCCATGTTATCCATGCCGCAAAAATACGGTCAAGTAGGTAAGTGTCTACTCATCAAGCTCTAGATATGCGTAACGCCACCCTCGTGTACTAACAACGCAAGTCTCAGCCCTTAGGGCGAACAAGAATCGTTCAAGGATCAATGCGCCGAGGTGGAGGCTCCGTTCACGACCCGGTTCGATACCCGCGATCGCGGCACGCTCAGAATCGTCCATCTCAAGTAGCCACTGGGACGCTCGGCTTACCTCCTCATATTCCAGTTGCTTCCCGTGCACCAAGCTGGCGTCCCACTCTAGCATCCTTTCTCTAATCGTGATCAGGTTGGTCCCGGTTGCGCCTAACGAGACGACCAAACCACATTCGTTGGGTCGGTAACAGAGCCCAACCGTGTTATCAATGGTTGCGACCGCCCTTAGGATCTGAGCGGATGTGGCCCGTTCAGTTGGGATAGTGGCTTCGCGCAAGCCAAGGGCGCCGATAGGGTAGCTCCTGCGGAATCGTGTTGTCCAGCGGCTGTTGGCGCGGTCACTCGTTACCAGCTCGGTGCTATGGCCTCCGGGATCAATGATCGAAATCCGGCTGGCTTTGCTGAACAAGGGATCTGTGATGACGGCTTGCATGCCCAACTCCGCCTCTTGTGCGCCGGTCAAAACTTCAATGGGGGTTCCTTGCGCGGCGCCTCGCCGGCAGAAGTCATCGCCGTTCGTGGCAATTCGCACCGCCATCGTGGCACCCGACCTAAGGGTTTTGGCCCCCGCCTTTAGGGCCAATTCCCGGTATGTCGCGAGGGTTTGAAGGGTAGCGTCCATGCCCACCGCTCCGAGTAAGCCCGAGGACTTCGTCCCTACCCCGAGGCCCGTGACCGTTGATCGCTCAAGAAGCGGCTCCCACCTGCCGCCGTTGAACTGGCTGACCAGCAATAGGACGGAATTGGAACCAACATCTGCGACCGCCCTAACCATCAAAATCCATTGTAGCCGTGAACTTGAGGCCGGTTTTCGGGTACATTCTCGCCGCCAGATATTTATTGGACAATCTCTGTGCGTTCATGTCATGACAGTTAACGAGGAACAAACCGCATCGCCAACACCCGAGGAAACCGCCAAGCAGGCGGAGACGACGGTTGCGGCGGTTGCGCCGACGAGTACTGAGGCTCCTGCGCCGTTAGCGCCAGAGGCCCCCGCCCAAGCACCCGAAGTAGCACCACAACCCGTGGACGCTACCCCGACTGAAACGATCGACCCGAATCGCCCCGCGGTAGAAGTGGCGGACGATTCCGATCTGTTTGACCAGTGGCTTTCAAACCCTGACCAAGCGCAAGATGATGCGGCAGATAGTCGCCGTCGCCTTAACCGGGGTGATCTTATTGAAGCCACGGTGATTCAAGTCGCCAAGGATCGAGTTTTCGTGGATTTGGGCACGAAGTCGGAGGGAGAGATCCCGCTGAACGAGTTGACTGACGAAAATGTTGATACTGCCGAAGGGCTAGTGAACGTTGGCGACAAGATCAAAGTCGTCGTAATTCGTCATGGACGCGATGGAAGTCCGGTTGTGTCTAAGAAGCAAGCGGATTTCGATGAAGTATGGCTCAGGATCGTTGAGGCCTTCAAGGAAGGAACAATGCTCACGGCTCCTGTCGTGGAGCGCGTCAAAGGTGGTCTTGTGGTGGATATCGGTGTTCGCGGATTCGTGCCGGCCACACATGTCGGCAATGGAAAGATCCGCAACCTTGATCGCTATGTCGGTGAGCCCATTGAGCTGAAAGTTCTAGAGCTTGACAAGGAACGCAAGAAGGTGGTTCTGTCGAACCGAGATGCGGAAGAAAAGCGGCGCGATGAGCTAAGGGATAAGGTCTTCACTGAATTTAAGCCCGGCGATATCGTGGAAGGTACAGTTCGCCGCTTAGCCGATTACGGCGCCTTCGTGGACTTGGGCGGAATTGATGGTTTGCTTCACATCAGCGAGATGAGCTGGATGCGAATCAACCATCCTCGCGAAGTCCTGAAGGAAGGCGATGACCTTAAGGTTATGGTCTTAAAGCTGGACAAGGATAACGGGAAGATTAGTCTCGGCCTTCGTCAGGTGCTACCCGATCCTTGGAATCAGATCAAGGAGAACTACAACGTCGGCCAAAAGCTGAACGTAACGATAACGCGAATGGTGCAAAGTGGGGCGTTTGTAAAGCTACCCGAAGGCGCCGAGGCGTTCTTGCCCATTAGCGAGATCAGTCACCAGCGCATCAACAAGCCTCAGGATGTACTTACCGATGGTCAAGAAGTTGAGTTGACGGTCATTGACCTGCGTCCGGATGAACGCCGAATGGTGCTGAGCTTGAAGCACGGTACAGAAGGCGGCGACCAGATTGGCTATGGATACGGCGGCCCCATCGAAGGCGATTATGAATCGAGGGGGGCGCCTCGCGATCGTCACCGCAAGCCCACCGGCAAGAAAGGCGGTAAAGGCCAAGATTATGGCTCTGGTGGGTCTGGTGGAGGTGCTACGATTGGCGAACGACTCGGCATGCTGAAGGGCTTCCACTTCCGTAGCGAAGAAGATGAAGCGACACCAGCTCCAGCGGAAGAAGCACCGAAGAGCGAAGAATAACATCATGAAGATTGCCATCACAGGTGGCATCGCAGAAGGTAAGAGCACAGCATTGGAGGTCCTCCGTTCGGAGGGCCTCCGTGTGCTTTCAGCCGATGAAATTGTGCGCCAACTATGGTCTGAGCCTGCGACGCTGGATTCCTTGAGTCAATTGCTGAGCTTGGAGAATCCAACAAAGGGCGATGTTACGCAGGCTATCGTTGAGTCAGATACCTTGCGCAAGGTAGTTAACCGCTACTTTCATCCGCTCGTCCATCAGCGAATCGTGGAGTCTGATGCAGATGCCATTGAGGTCCCCCTGCTAATCGAAACGTGCATGCAATCGTCCGTAGACCAAATCTGGGTGGTGACGTGTGGCTCCGAGGAACAACTACGAAGATTATCTGACCGAGTTGGTGAGGCGCAAGCACGAAAATTGATTCGGTTGCAATTACCTACTCGTGCAAAAATTCCGTTCGCGGATGAAGTGTTGCGAACCAACAGGCCGTTGCGCGACGTCCATACCGCGATTCGCCAAGCCCTAGCAAGGTTACGGCAGACACGGTCAGAAATATAGTCGTTGCAGACATTGCTTGTGATGGGCTATAGTGCAACCTGTCTGCATTGAATGATGCGGATCGCAGTCGTATGATTGCGTCGACAAAATGAGGATTTAAGGATGGAGGACTCGTCAGAGTGAGGCGGTTCATTAATAGTTTAACCGGCAAAGTCACAGCTGCTGTGACTATCTTTTCATTGGTGTTGCCAACGATCGCTTTGGTTCTTTTGAGCCAGCGCGCTCAGGCACAGATTGTCTCGTTGCCCACTTGGGCAGTCGTTCAGTTTGACGTTCAGCAAGGTACGGCGGCCCCTTCGATCGGGCAGTCGGCCGCTGAGGCGATGGTGAACGAATTGAGCAAGTCGCAAAAGTACGACGTGCTCTCAAGCGAAACGGTCAATCGAACAATTGCTAACCTCGGCTTTGCGCAGCCGATGACTCGCAAGAACGAGCTGATTCGCGTTGGGCAAGAGCTCCGCGCGAGCACGGTCGTTAGCGGCGAAGTTGTTAATTCGCGCATTGTTTCGGTTAACGGTGGCAAGCGCGCGGACATTATGATGCGCGTTATCGTTTGGGATGTTGCGAGTGGCGAGCAGGTGAATGGCGCGGCTGTTATGCAGTCATCGGGCATTCGCACGGGCGAAGTCAGCGACGAGACCCTTTATGACGAGGCCGTTGCCGCGTGTTCGTTTGAGTCCGTGAACGCGATTCATCGCAATACGCTTCCCACGGCGACAATTTTGAATACCACCAGCAAGCGAGCCCTAATCAATCAGGGCACGCGAACTGGGTTCACAAATGGCCAAGAAGTCATCGTACTTCGTGGGCGTGAACAGGTTGCGAGGGGTCGTGTCTCTGGAGTGGAGCCTGATCAGGCTTACATCGAAGTCACTCAGCAAACTAAGGGTATTCAGCCGGGCGATCGCGTTCGCGCTGTCTTCATGGTTCCGCTTCTTGATTCGAAGTGGCCGTCAGGCAATAACACACAGCCCAATGTGAAGTCTTCGCGAAGGGGTGGAAGCAATTCCGGCCTGATCTCGACGCTCCTAGTGCTCGGTCTGGTTCTCTTCGTCGTTGGCGGAGCGGGCGGCAATGGCACGAACAATGTTCGCGACGTGAAGGCGCAAGCAACCACGGTTCCTGGTTCACCCGTTGACCAGATTGCTGTTCAGATTAGCTGGAAGCCCGATGCCTTCATTAAGGGTAATGGCGACCGGCTTCAGTTCCAAATTTGGCGCGACGATGTGCCAGATGCTCCTGTGATGATCGTCCCTGGGTCTCAGCGCATCGCCGTTGACCGAGGTGATGTCGGCGATACGTTCACCTGGGGTGATTACCCCGTGTCTGGCGGTATTGATTGTGATACCGATGCTCCAGATGTGGATGACGGCGTCGGAGTTCCCCTCCAGCCCGGCCTTCGCTACACCTATTCCGTTGAACTGGTTTACCGCGTGAACTCCATTGATGTTCCGGGTAGCTCTGCTGGTAGCGGCGGCGGCGGTGGCGGTGGCGCCACGGGCGGCGGGGGTGCCACTGGCGGCGGAGGTGTCGGCGGTGGGGGAGGTATCGGTGGTGGAGGAACGGCTTCGCTCGGCGGCGCTCGTGGAATCCAATCTCTGACCCCGAACATCGAAGAGCGATATGCCAGCATGGTGGCTCCTCCTCAGCGAGGCGGCCCTCGTGGTGGCACGATTGAGTACTGCTACTTCCGAACTGACCGTACACCAGCTCGCGGACTTGCAACTCCGTTTGTTCGCCCGCAGTTAACCACTCCTCCGAACAATCAGATCGTTGCTGCACCGACTATCTTCCGATTCCAGTCGGTCCGCGGCGTGAGTGCTGATGTTACGATTGAGTACGTCCTTCAGTTCGCACTTGATCAGGCGTTCACGCAGAATGTCCAGACGATTGAGCGATGGCAAGACCGCACCGGCACCGGCATTCTCAGTACGCCAAGAGCTATCACCGAAGTGAATAGCTATCAAACGTCGGCAAGTCGAGTCTATTGGAGGATCGGTGCCAAGGCGGTTGCAGATAATCCTGGCCCGCTCGGTGGCTATATCTTCGCTGAACCCTTCTGGTTCCAGCGTCCAGTTCTGCCACCTGGCCCATAACCGAAACAAAACTCGGCGGAACTCATGTCTAATCCAAACGTCCTGACTAGCGGAATATCTCCCTAGTCAGGACGAATCCCAAAATACAGCAATAATGAAGCTCGTTACTAGACTCTTTTCTTTGGCCGCGTTAGTCGCCACAAGTGGCTTGGCCACCGCCCAAACGGGCTGGGGCGACTCGTGCATTGACCCGGAGAATACAACGCCTCGAACTCCGGATCACTTCGCTAACTACATCCAGAATGCATTTATCATTCACGCCGTCGGCGTAAGCGGTTCGGTTACGTATGGCGGGGAAAACGGCCCCTGCTATTCGCCCGCGAAGACCCTCGACCTATCTGGCCGCCTTGGCTTCATGATTGGCTCCGTTGGCTCTGTCCAGTCTAGCTTCGACAATTTCATGGCCCTCACGACGGGTATGCCCGTTGATCCGGCCGGCGACTTCTGCTATGCACGCATCATCCGTGGCCCCGCCGCCGGAGCCTTGGATACGGCTCTATTTGGTGACGGTGGCGTCGGTTCCTACGTTCCCATGTCGGGTCGGTCCATTATCACCACGTGGCAAGACGGGGAAACCCAGGTTGTCCTGACTTCGCGGGTCATCGGCGATGCGGTGCGGTTGCACTGGAAGATGACGAATCTCGCTGCGGACGCACAGAGACTGGGGCTCAAATTTGGCGCGTATATGGGTATGCGCTCAAACGGAGCTGACCAGTTCGGGCATACCCAGGCTGGTTCATTGCTCCCGTCGGGTGCAGTGCCAAAGCCAACCGCAATTCCTGGTGCGGAGGGTGATATCAACCGCAATGGCTACGTATCCTTCATCGAAACGGATACAACCAAGCCGATTCATACCGGTAAGAACTGGTTGCGATCCAATCCTCGATTCCCAAGCCGAGTTAATTTCCAATGGGGTCAGTGGAATCCGTACGGAATCCGCATTGACAACGATCCCACCGATGCAACTCCTGACCAGACTTCGGCGAGCCAGATGCTCGTGGGGACGCATCAGGGAACAGCGGGCATTCTGTCTGGAAACAACATGCCTGGACGATTGTTCAATGACAACAATGTGCCAGGCGGGGACCCCGCTCTCGTAGCTGGGATAACCAATGTCCTAGAAGACAGCGACACCCCGATCTCGGAGGCTAGCTTCATTCAAGTTTTCCCTGCTCAGATTGTAGCGGCTGGTCAATTCAGAGAGGTCGTCCAGTACATTCGGTCACCGTGGAGCGTCGGCGACTACCGAGATCCATACACGGCGCTTGTGGATGCGCCAAGGCTTGTGGAACCATCACCGGGTGGGCTCAATGACTTGTCCCCGAACCCGATGACGATCGCGGCGTATGTGGATAACCAATATGCCACGACTGACCAGTCGATCAGTCTGTCCGACGTCCGGTACACAATCAGTTTCCCGACCGGAAGCGGCTTGTCGCTGGCGCCTGGGGAGCAGGCATCCAAGACGATCCCTTCGATTGCGCCCAACGGAATTGGATCCGTTACCTGGCAGGTTCAGGCCAACGGTGAAGTCGTTGGTGATCAGCCCTATACCGTCACAATCGTGCCTGGCAACAGCCGAAGCACAACCTTGTCGGGCAATGTTTTGGTATCAGGTACGCCGCGAGTCCGCCTACCTGAAGGTGCCGTACTGGTCACCTTCCCCTGGAACTTCGCTGACTCATCCTTAGACGCGATCTTTGGTGGCGGATTGCAATTTGGCGTGGATTACTTGGCTTACCGCTGGGATCCGATCACTTTGCAGTACTTACCGCAGGTAACGGCCCGCCGAGGCGAATCGGTCTGGATCGTCTGTCTCAACGACAACGCATTCCAACAGTTAAATGGCGCAACGGTTCCGACCGACACCAACCTTGGTGGGTTGACTACAACGCTTCAAGCTGGCTGGAACATGATCGGTAATCCGTATCCCTATGCCGTACGATTGAGCACTTTGATCGCGGTTGGTTTAGCCGACCCGGGCAGCACCTTGACTTGGGATCAACTGGTTTCCAATGGATGGGTAAGTCCTGCCTTGGCTTTCTGGGAGCGCGATCCACTGGATCCCGACAGCGGCTTCTATCGGTTTACTGAAGGCAATACTGATTTCCTACAGCCTGGTCGTGGATATTGGATTTACGTGGTGACCCCGCAACGCATTCAGATCACTTGGCCGCCGGTTCTTGCTGCCGGAGCAAGTGGGACAACTCGTCGGCCTGGCGAGACCACAAACTCCTCAGTGTGGCGACAAAATGAGCGCCAATGGCGACTGCAAATGGTTGCGCGAACCAATGACGGCATTGACTCCCAGAACTTTATCGGGGTCACGACGAGCATGGCGAATGCGCGCAAGCTCCGTCGATTTGACCCACCTGTCGCGCCGAAGAGCAAGGTTGACCTATCCATTAGTGAGATGGTTGATGGCAAGGAATCACGACTGGCCGCGTCGTTCGCTCAGGCAGCGACCCGCCGAACGTGGAAACTTGTCGCGAAGGCCGAAACTGCAGGAGAAGTGATCCTAACTTGGCCAAACATTACGACGGTTCCACGCAATATGCGCTTGACCCTGAAGGATGTAGCAACCAACACGACGCGCGATCTTCGCTTCCAAAATAGCTACAGCTACACGGTAGATGAGCCGACGGTTCGGGAGTTTGTGCTGACCATGGAGCCAGCAGGAACGGCTCGAGCGATCATCGGAAACATTACCGTGAGCCGACCGGGGCGTGATGCCAACAGCCCAGTTGTCATCAACTACACCCTCTCCGCCGAGGCGATGACCACCATCAAGATCATGAACAACGGCAAGGAAGTCTATAGCTTCCACCGTGGACGATCTGATATTGCTGGTCAGAACCAAGTCTCGTGGA
>JADLGZ010000044.1 GCA_020849075.1 Fimbriimonadaceae bacterium
AGTACGTCAAGGGCGTAGGACCAAAGCTCGCACCCCTTTTCAGCAAGCTAGGAATCGAAACAGCCCGGGACTTGTTGTTTCACTTCCCTCGCCGTTATGAAGACCGCCGACACCTTCCGCCCATTCGAGAGGCAAGGCCGGGGAACCATGTGACGGTACGGGGGATGATTACTCATGTGGAGTCCCGCCCCACCCGTGGGCGCGCAGCGCCCGTGAAGTGCATCCTCAACGATGGAACTGGGCAAATCGTATTGGTTTGGTTCAACCAACCATGGATTGCGAAAAAGCTAAGAGAAACGACGGGCGAAATCATTGCTTACGGACTCGTGAAGGACGGGGGGCACGCCTGCGAAATCCACTCTCCGGAGTGGGAAGTAATTGATCCTGACGAAGAAGCCGACGGATTTACTCGCATCGTCCCGGTTTATGGTTTGACGGAGAGCCTGATGCAACGATCTGTGCGCCGCGTGGTGTCGCAGGCGATCAATTCATACGCTGACCTCCTTGAGGAAACGCTCCCTGTGAGCATTCGGAAAGCTCAGGGGCTTCCGGGTGTTGGATGGGCAGTGCGTCGCATGCACCAGCCAGAGTCCCCTGAGGATATAGCGCAGGCGCGACATCGCATTGCCTTTGACGAGTTTCTCGCGATACAGCTCATGGTTCAGATGCGTCGCGCCGCAACTCAGCAGGAGCCCGGAATCAAGTTCGAGTGGGGCGGAAATCTAAAGGATGAACTGCCGCAGATCCTGCCATTTGAGCTCACAGGTGCCCAACAACGGGTCGTGCGGGAAATCTGGGGGGATATGCGCAAGGGCCATCCGATGAATCGGCTGGTGCAGGGCGATGTCGGCTCAGGAAAGACGGCCGTTGCGGCATGCGCAATTCTCGCCGCAGCTCGCTCTGGCTATCAGAGCGCGCTAATGGCGCCGACAGAAATCTTGGCCGAGCAACATGCCATGAGCCTAGCGAGGTTGTTTGAGCCCCTGGGGTTGAAGGTGCAATTGATGCTTGGCAAGCAAAAGGCGACCGAGAAACGCCGAGCTATCGAGCAAATTGAGTCGGGGGCAGCGCAGGTGATTGTCGGCACCCACGCGATCATTCAGGAAGGCGTTAATTTCGCCAAGCTTGGCCTTGTTATCATTGATGAACAACATCGATTCGGCGTTCTCCAGCGCCTTGCCCTCCGACAAAAGAGTGACCTCGTACCTAATGTGCTCGTCATGACCGCCACACCGATCCCGCGAACGCTGAGTATGACCGTTTACGGTGACCTTGACGTCAGCGTCATCGATGAAATGCCCCCCGGGAGAAAGCCAATTAAGACCCATTGGAAGATGGCCAAGTCCAGAGAGACTGTGTACGAGTCGGTGAGCAAGCTCCTCACCGAGGGCAGGCAGGCCTATTTTGTTTGCCCGATGATCACCGAGAGCGAGAAGCTCCAAACGCAAGCTGCAGTAGACCTGCGCTACCGGCTCTCCAGCGGAGCCTTTAGTGAGTTCCGGGTCGGACTCTTACATGGCCAAATGAAGCCTGCAGAGAAGGAGTCCGTTATGGACCTCTTCAGAAAGCACGAACTGGACGTTCTCGTGAGCACGGTTGTTATTGAAGTTGGAGTTGACGTCCCAAACGCAACCGTCATGGTAATTGAGGATGCCAATCGATTTGGACTGAGCCAACTCCACCAAATTCGAGGAAGAGTTGGGCGCGGCGATCAGCAGAGTTACTGCATCCTGATTGCCGACGCGACGACGGATGAAGCCCGTGACCGCTTGGAAGTAATGGTCTCTACTCAAGACGGGTTCAAGATTGCCGAGGAAGACATGCGTCTGCGGGGCCCCGGCGACATGCTCGGAACACGGCAAAGCGGCAACCTTGACCTACGTGTTGCCGATCTCATCCAGGACCTCAAGGTGCTTGAAGAAGCCAAGCAGGTAGCCGCAGATATCATTGCAACGGATCCGCACCTTGAGCGGGCTGAGAATGTGAGACTAAGATCCTTGCTCCGCGGAAAACGAGAAGCCGATGCTTGGTTGCCGGTCACTTAGGCTGGTTTGCCTCAACAAATTCTAGGAAGGCATCCATCCACCGCTTCATAAACTTGGCCACACCTTCCGCCAGGTTCCCGGCTTCATCAAAATTATCTTCTGTTCCATGGATGAACGCCTCCGGTTGGCCCAAGGTCGGCATATCAAGGTGGGCCAAAATGGATCTCAAGTGCTGTTGGGCAACCGCCGTCCTGATAGCCCCGGGCGATACCCCAACGATCCCCGCTGGAATCCTAGCCCAAACACTTTGCTTCGACGGGCGTGATCCCTGATCAATCGCATTCTTGAGGACACCGGGGATGGACCGATTGTACTCAGGAGTTACGAAGAGGACGGCATGGCAGGCCTTGACCTCCTCCCTGAATAAAGTCACCGAAGGCGATGGCACAAGATCTTCATCCTGATTGTACAGGGGCAATTCCCCAATTCCGATGAACCGAAACTCATAGGTTGACGGCGCAAGCTTGATCAACGCCTGGGCAAATTGCCGATTGAGGGAACCCTTTCTCAAGCTACCAACGATAACCGCGATCCTTCGTGACATTCGCCAAAAAGATTACCGCTGATTTTGTTTTGGCCGAATTCTTGCTTATAATGGGTAGATTCTATGAACCGTGCTGTCTCTCGTTGGTGGTGGTCCTTAGGCTGCATTCTTACTTGCGTTGGCCCTGCCCATGCGAGCCCATTTGATCCCGGAAACTCTTCACTGCCAACTCTTCAAGTGCTGAAGATGTTTGCGCCTGACGCCGTATTGCTGGCTTTCAATGATAGCGTTCCGCTTAAGAATCGCCGGTTCGTGCTTGGCCGATATGGCCTGTCATCGGATCCAAATTGCCAAAATCCTCATTTCGTGCGAGCACTGATCAGTCCTTTTGATCTCAGCCGTGGGGTCACCGTCACGCAGGTAATTCAGCGTATGCAGCGCGACCCAGCATTCCGGTACGTAGAGCCTGACTTCGCCCTGGTGCCGGACCAGGCCGCAACAGACCCAAATTTCGGTTCCCAATGGGCCTTGAATAACACTGGGCAGAGCGGGGGCACCGTAGATGCCGATGTTGATGCCCCTGAGGGCTGGGCGACGATCCCAAATGGAGCAACTCCGGTCGTCGTGGCGGTGCTTGATAATGGAACCGATATCAACCACCCTGATTTAGCCGCTAATGTTTGGGTGAATCCGGGCGAGGTGCCCGGCGACGGGATTGATAACGACAGCAATGGTTTTATCGACGATGACCGCGGCTGGGACTTTTCCAACAATGACCGCGATGTCTTGCCCAGTAGCGGCAACACCCACGGCACGCACACTTCGGGAATCGTTGCCATGGTTCGGGACAACGGCATTGGGGGGGCTGGAGGAGCGAAATTTGTGCGGCTCATGCCCCTGCAAATTGCTGGCGGTTCGGTCAGCTTTTACAGCGCCCTTGCCAATGCAATTGACTATGCGTCGCTCAATGGAGCCAAGGTCATTTCTGTTAGCTACACGATTGACTCATACAGCACTACATTTAGCGATGCCGTGGGGCGGGCTGCAACTCGTGATGTCGTCTACGCAAACTCTGCTGGCAATAACTCGGAACGAGTGGACAACCTCCGCGGCACATTACGTAAGGCTTGGAACAATGTCATCTTCGTCGCATCGACTACGCGGCAAGATGTGTTCTCGTCCTTCACCAATTTTGGGCGTACGGTAGACATCGCGGCTCCTGGCTCCGACATATACGCAACGTACCCCAACAATTCCTACGCCTCAATCAGCGGTACTTCAATGGCAACGCCACTGGTCGCCGCTATCATTGGGCAAATCCGACAGGCCTTTCCAACCATGACCGCTCGCCAAGCAATTGACCGGGCAATGTATTCGGCTGACCGATTGGCAGCCTTGGGAGAGGCGGTTAATGGGGGGCGAGCAAACCTGCAAAAGGCTCTGGATATTGATGCTATTGCACCAAACTCCCCGACTGGCTTGCAGGCGACTCGCCGATCATCCAGCGCCATCGAGATTCAGTTCTCCGCATCTGGTGACGACAGCGCTACTGGAGCGGCAACATCTTATGAGATTAGGACGAGCAATAATCCAATAAACGCGGGCAATATCAATTCAGCGGAATTGAGTTACAGCCAGTTCGGTGGGGTCACGGCCGGAACCACAATTACAAAACAGGTCACTGGTCTCGTGCCTGGTCGGTCGTACTATGTGGCTGTTCGAGCAATTGACAACGCGGGCAATTTTTCCGGCCTCTCCGCGATTGGACCGATACCGCTTCCTGCATCCACGTGGCAAGACGATACAGAGGGAGCGGCCCAATGGACGGGCTGGTCCCAAACGACGGCAAAGGCTTACAGCGGCGCCGACTCTTGGACGGACTCCCCCTCCGGGAACTACGCGAATAGCACTAACACGGCCCTGACTATGGTGGGACAGATCACATTGCCCTCCAATCCGATCCTTCGATTCAAAGGCGTCCTTGCTCTCGAGTTCTATTACGATGAACTTATCGTCGAGATTTCTCTCAACAACGGTTCTACGTGGACACAGGTTGGCCGCTTCACGGGCCAAGACCCACTTTGGCAGACCTACTCCTGTTCGTTACTACCTTGGGGAGGGCAGAACGCCAAGCTACGTTTCCGCTTAACCTCAGATTCAAGTAACGTCTACGATGGTGTCTACCTTGATGATATCAGTATCATTTCGGGGACAACCGCCTTCTTCGATAATGTTGAGGGCGCGAATAACTTCGCAGGGGGTAGCTGGGCTCCGACTACCACTCAATTCTTCAGCTCTGCGAAGTCGTGGACTGACTCACCCTCCGGTAACTCTGCCTCCAATGCCGATACCTGGTTCGGAAGCGTTGCCACACTGCCAACTCCAAATATTGGAGACCCAGAACTTGGCTGGATGATGCGAAGTGCCTATCGAACAAGCGATCGGTTTACGGCCGGGTTTAGCCTCAACAATGGACTGTCATATGTGATGACCGAGCGATGGGTGCTTCCGAATGCAAATTGGAGCTCCTATTCCGCACACCTTCCCGATGCAACTCCCCTCCGGATTGGCTACCACCTGGATACGGCAACTGGCTCAACGCTTGATGGAGTTTATCTCGATGACATCGCGGTATACGGGGAGCCATTCATTAGCACCGTGTCGGGGAATCTGACTCGACGCTTCTATGCTGGCCCGCCTAGTCTGCGACCTATTCAGATGGAGGTGAGGAGCACGGTCGGGAACAACCTACTTGGCACATTCCCCTTAGGGTTAACCAGTGCTCCGGTCGCGGCCTTCTCCGCTAACGTGGGAGTAACGGGCTCAGTGAACCTCGTGTTCACAGGTCCGGGATTCATCACGCGTAAGCTGAATGGCGTCAATCTATCGTGGGCAACCGCCGTGAATGTCAGTTTGCCCAATGGGGACGCCAATCAATCAGGTGAAGTGGACGCGGCTGATATTGATGACGTGATCGCGCGATTTGGCACGCTCACGGGTGGGCCCAATTACTCCATAACGGCCGACTGTGATGGATCTGGTGAAATCGACGCAGCTGATATTGATATCGTGATCGCCGAATTCGGATCGGTCAACGACTAACTGGTGAGCAGGGGGTACCCTTTGGGTTCACTCCATGTCAGTCGAAAACGTTATCATCATTGGCTCGGGCCCGGCAGGCTACACTGCCGCGCTCTACGCAGCTCGAGCCGACTTG
>JADLGZ010000045.1 GCA_020849075.1 Fimbriimonadaceae bacterium
GTGAACCCACCTCAGAGCCGAGAAGAGGCTCTCCGCCGACTGGGTTGGACGTGTCTGACTGTCATCGTCGTATTCTTGATCAAGTACGCTTTCACAAGGGGGCAATCCTTCTATCTGAGCCGGGCCGCGGCCCGCCTGGCTGCGGATCTCCGTATCCAGCTCTATACGAAGCTGCAGAAGCTACCTATTCGGTATTTCACGTCGCGGAAGTCGGGGTCGATCCAAAGTGTCCTAACAAATGATGTCAACGTGTATCAATCAGCGGTGCCCCTCATTCGCGATTCAATTGATGGGCCGTTCAAAGCTGTAGCGGCTTTGGTAACGATTTTCATCATCAAGTGGCAATTGGCTATCGTTGCCATCCTTTTCATCCCGGTTATGGCGGCCTTTGTTCAGCGCAATGGTCGCCGCATGAAGCAAGATCAAGTAACCGTCCAAGATGATCTTGCAACGCTGGCCGGGACGACCAACGAAGCGCTTGGGGGAGTTCGAGTCGTCAAAGCTTTCGCGGCCGAGCAGCGGATGAGCGATGTCTACGCCACCTTGGTCGAAAAGACATTCGCAAGCCAGATGCGGGCGGTTCGCCGGTTTTCCCAGTTGAAGCCGATGGTCGAGCTTATCGGGGCGGTCAGTTTGGCGACGATCCTTTACATCTGCGGATATATGGCTTTCTGGGGGATGCTCCAAATCAGCCAAATTGTTGCCTTGACCTTCGCCTTGGACGTGATCAACCAAGGAGCGAAGGCAATGAGCAATGTAAATAATACGTACAATCAAGTTCAGGCAGCGGCGAGCCGGATCTACTCAGAGGTCCTTGATGTGCCAGAGGAGGCGGAGTCGTCGGAAGGGGTTTTTTTGCCCAGTGTGGTCGGACGCATTGAGTTCCGCGATGTGAGCTTTGAGTACGAGGATGGTGTATTGGCTCTTGACCGCGTGAGCTTTGTCATTGAGCCGGGGACGAGTTTGGCCTTAGTGGGACCAAGCGGAGCCGGAAAAACTACGATTGCCGATCTAATGCTCCGATTCTATGACCCTTCAGCTGGACAAGTCCTGCTTGACGGAGTGGATATTCGTTCCCTGGATCTGCGCTGGTATCGGTCGCAATTCGGGGTCGTTCCGCAACAAACGTTCCTGTTTGCTGGGACCATCGAAGACAACATTAGGCTTGGCCGAGCGGATGCGTCTGCGGAAGAGATTAGCGGGGCCGCCCAACTGGCCCATGCCGATGGATTCATCGCCAAAACTCCCGACGGCTATCAAACACACCTGGGCGAACGCGGTGCAAAGATAAGCGGAGGGGAAGGTCAGCGCCTGGCCATTGCCCGGGCGATCATCCGGAAGCCCAAGGTTTTGCTACTCGACGAAGCCACAAGCAATTTGGACGCGGACAGCGAGAAGGCGGTGACCATTGCTTTGGATGAGGTCATGAAGGATCGAACGACCCTCTTTATTGCCCACCGACTAACGACTGCGATGCGGGCAAACATGATCCTGGTGATGCGTCGCGGCGAAGTTGTGGAGCTGGGTACGCCAAACGCTCTCCTTCAGGAAAATGGCGCTTTTGCAGCAATGTGGAGATCCTTCAATAGCGGATTGATTGAGGGCGATCTTGATTAGAACATCCGACCTATCAATAGGTTACGGCCATACGATCGCTGCGGGCATTAGTTTCGAGCTCAGAGCCGGGGAGATTCTGCTACTGCTCGGTCCAAATGGCTGCGGTAAGACAACGTTGATTCGGACTCTTCTCCGCGCGCTCCCGGCAATATCCGGGCGAGTGGAGATTGGGGGCAAAGACTTGGGGGAACTGCAGGTTGATGAGGTAGCTAGGTTACTGGCCCTCGTGCCTCAGGATGAGACAGTCCCATTTGAGTTCACTGCAAGGGAGATGGTGAGCATGGGACGAAGATCTCGCTCGCGCCGGTGGGATGACTCACCCGAAGACCAAGACATTGTTGAGTCCGCCATGAAGTCCCAGAATTGTCTCTCGTACGCTGACCGCTCGATCACAACGCTCAGCGGTGGTGAGTCACAAAGGGTTCGGCTGGCACGAGCAATTGCTCAAGATGCTCCCGTTTGGCTCCTCGACGAGCCTAATTCGCATCTCGATGTTCGGTACCAATTGGAACTCGAGACGACGATCCGGAATGGGTGCGCTGAGGGGAAGTGCATTCTTGCTTCGATCCATGACCTTGCGGTGGCGCAACGCCTCGCGGCCCCCGTGCTGTTGTTCGTTGAGGGCCGAGTGGAGGGACCCGCCTCGCTCCAAGAGCTGGCTTCAAGTGGTGCCATGGCAAAGGCTTTTGGAGTCCCTTTTGGTGTAGATCCAGCCGGCGCGGTATTTGTCGCTACCGAGGCGGGGCTCCCTGGTTCGGAGTCGTTTGAGTAGCCCGATTCATGCGTGGTCCCGGAGCCCTCTCACTCTCGGTCATCTGGTCGTCAACTTGGTGCTGCGCGGCCTCTGGGTTGTAAACCCCCGCCGCGCCACCCTGCATGTTGAAAAACGCAACGATGGCGAGTAGCAGAACCAAGAAGAAAACGGCGCCGATTGGAGCTTTACGCTTACGCATAGACCAAA
>JADLGZ010000046.1 GCA_020849075.1 Fimbriimonadaceae bacterium
GCACGGCTCTCCTTGAATCCCGTTTGACTGGCCTTGGCTCGCCGCGGCGCGGCAAGGTTCGAGAAGTTTATGATCTGGGCGATCACCTTCTTATGGTCGCAAGCGACCGAATCTCGGCATTTGACGTGGTCATGGCTGAGGGAGTTCCTGACAAAGGAAAAGTCCTCACCCAAATGAGTGCCTACTGGTTTAGCCGCTTGGAACCTCTCGCACCTCACCATATGGTTAGTACAACGACGATAGACCTAGAAGCTGTCGTTGGTCGTGATCTTGGGCAAGTAGCTGGTCGGAGCATGATCGTTCGGAAGACGGAGCCGATCATGGTTGAGTGTGTGGCTAGGGGTTACCTGGCTGGCTCTTGGTGGAAGGACTACGCTGAGGGTTTACGATCAATCCATGGCATTGAGCTACCGGATGGACTTGAAAATGGGGCAAAGTTGCCCCACCCGATATTCACGCCCGCCACCAAGAACGATGTTGGCCATGATGAGAATATCAGCTTTGAGCAAACGGTCAATGTGGTTGGGGCATCTATGGCAGCTTGGCTTCAAGACACCACCTTGAAGCTCTATGCCGCGGCTGCCGCACATTGTGAGAGTGTTGGGCTGGTTCTGGCTGACACAAAGTTTGAGTTTGGCCTGACTCCAGAAGGACCGATTTGGATTGACGAAGCGCTCACTCCAGATTCCTCGCGATACTGGCCAGCTGGCTATGAGATCGGGCAATCACCGCCTAGTTTTGACAAGCAATTTCTCCGCGATTATCTTGAGACCTGCGGATGGGGAAAGACACCACCGCCACCTCCTCTTCCGCCAGAGGTCATCTCGGGCACACGAGCCAAGTACCTTGAAGCGTATCGCCGGATTACTGGGCATGATCTGGATATATAACATCCTTATCACCCTCCTAGCCCCAATATGGGTGCCTCTAGTGTGGTGGAAAGCCCGCAAGCGAAAGGAAGCTCCAAATTGGAAAGAGCGATGCGGCGAATATGCTCTTGACCTTGACCGGAACCGCCCTGTCGTTTGGGCCCACGCTGTTTCCGTTGGGGAGGTGGTCGCAGCGATGCCCGTTCTCCGCGAACTCAAAGCACAGAAGCCCGAAGTTCAAATCGTGTTGAGTGTCACCACGAGCACCGGTCATGAAACAGCTCGACGACAAGCATGCTCGCTCTTTGACCATTTGGTTTACTTCCCGATTGACGTGGCTCGTTTCATGTGGGTCGCCACTTGGCGGGTCAAGCCAAACGTAGTCGCTATTTTCGAGACCGAGCTTTGGCTCAATTTTCTCCACTTTGCCAAACAGGTTAAAGCCCAAACGCTCCTCGTTAATGGGCGCATCAGCGATAGGAGTTTCAGGCGGGCGCAGACCGTGCTGTTTTACTATCAGACCCTCGTCGAAAAGCTGGATCGTTGCTTGATGCAGACCGAGACAGATGCTGGGCGCATTCGGGCCTACGGAGCAACAAACGTTGACGTTCTAGGCAACACAAAGTTTGATGAGGCGATCTCCTCAGACCCCACAGCCAGAGAATACTGGCGCGAACAGGTAGAAGCAAGTCAGGAGGATATCGTGATCGTTGTTGGCTCAACGAGGGGCGAGTTGGAGGAAAACTTTGTCCTTTCGGCATTGCAGGAGTTCGGGGCGGTCCGCGTCATCCACGCTCCTCGCCATATTGAGGTCACTGACCAATTGGTTGAGCGGGTTCAACATTGTTTCGGTAAACCGGCCCGTAGATCCAAGAATGAGACTGGGCGCTACCTTGTGCTCGACACCTACGGTGAGTTGGCCCAAGCTTATGCCGCTGCCGACATTGCCATCGTGGGTGGAGGCTTCGCTCCGCTGGGCGGTCAGAACATCATTCAGCCAATGGCTTTTGGTGTACCCGTACTTCACGGACCTCATATGCAGAACTTTAGGGACGTGGCCGAGATGGCTAACCGAGCCGGAGCGGCCACCACTTGCAGCACTACTGCCGAACTAGCCAAGCAGCTTCGTTGCCTAATCAACGATGCTTCCGCACGCAGGGCGATGGGAGATCGAGGGCGAGACTTAGTCGTCGCCAATCAGGGTGCGAGTAGGCGGTACGCCAAAGCCATTATCAACGCTCTCGACTGATGGCGAAATGGGCCCACTCAACCAATTGGTGAGTTTCATTGAGCCCATCCAAAGCCGCAACGGCCTGATTCACTTCCTCGGCCGCAAGACGTCGTGACTCATCCACACCAAAGTAGGCTGGATAGGTCATTTTATTGCGCTCGCGGTCGCTCCCTGCCGATTTTCCTAACTGCTCTGCCGTTGCCGTTTCATTTAGAACATCATCGGCAATCTGGAAAGCCAGCCCAACATGGTTGCCATAGGTTCGCAGGGCAGCCACCAGTTGGTCGGATCCTCCGCCTAGCCGGACTCCAATGGCGCACGATGCCGCAATTAGGGCCACGGTCTTCCTCTGATGGATAAACGTCAGCGTTTGTGGGTTAGGCTCGGTCCCCTCGCTCAGGATATCCATCGTTTCACCCTGAACCAATGCCATGGACGCGTGAGCCAATTCATGCATCACTTCGCATTCCGGGCTAATGGAGAACGCAAGGGCAAACAAGGCGTCCCCCGCCATGATCGCAATATTCTCGCCAAATTTCGCATGGCAGGTCGGTTGACCTCGCCGAAGAGCATCATTATCTAGCGCAGGTAGATCGTCGTGAATTAGGGAGAAGACGTGCACAAACTCAATCGCGCACGCTGCATCCAAAGCCAAGCTTGGATTCCCACCCGCCACACGGCAACTTTCGAGACATAAGGCAGGGCGTAACCTCTTGCCTGGGGCCAATGCTGAATACCGCATCGCCTCGTGAAGGATTGAGGGGGCATCGTTCGCTGGAGGTAGGAGATCTTCCATGCGGGCATTCACTAAGTTGGCATAGGTATTGAGTCCCGTCATCCCCTCCACTTCTGGAGTGTACCAAGGACAATGGGGGTGTTCGGTACACTTCACAGTCATGGCTGACATCCGTCCACTCCGAGGCACCCGCTACACCTCAAAGGCAGGCGAACTGGCCCACTTGGTTGCCCCTCCCTATGATGTGATCAGTCCTGCGGAACGCGAACAATTGGCGAGCCAGAACCCTCACAATGTCGTCCTCCTTACATTGCCGGAGTCGGAAGATGGAGACAGAAGCAAGTTCATCAAGTACGCTCGCAGTTCTAGTCGCCTTGAGAATTGGGTCAATGAAGGAATCATGTCCCCGGATCCTCAACCCTGCTTCTATCGCTACCTGCAGACTTTCACAATGCACGATGGCGCCCGGATTCAGCGCCAGAGCCTGATAGCCCTCATTAAAGTTGAACCGTACGAGAAAGGCGTCGTGCTTCCTCACGAACAGACTTTCCCTAAACATAAGGAAGATCGTCTTAGAATTCTCGAGGCGACTCGTTCTCACTTGGAATGCATCTACGGTCTGCACGAGGATCCGGAGGAAACCATCTTTAAGACGGTCGCATCGGCGACCGCTTCAGAGACCCAACGCTTCACGAGTGATGATGGGATTGAGCACACTTTTGAGGTCATTCAAGACCCAAATACCCTTGAACGCTTGGTTCAGCTATTGAAGGACCGTAAAATATGGATTGCCGATGGACACCATCGGTACGAGACTGCTCTCGGCTTCCGGGAGGCCGCGGGTACTCACGATAAGCTGATCGCCGAGGACTTTATGATGATGGCCCTCGGAAGCATGGAGGATCCGGGGCTAGTTCTCCTACCCACCCATCGCATCCTTCAACGCGATCCAGGCGACCTCCGAGACAAGCTTATCGCCCCCTACTGGACCCTTGAAGATTGTCCGAACGAGCGGCTAATGGCGACCATTGAACAGATTGGTCAACGAGGCGAAAGGGCATTTGGAGTTGCAATGCCGGGTGGAGGTGGGTTCATTATCAAAGTCCCGGACCTTAACCAAGTGGTTGATATGGTGACCGGAGCGGGTAGCGCTGCCCTGAAGAGCCTTGACGTGACCATCCTCCATGACGTGATCTTTGCGCATCACCTTGGCCTAACAGGGCTTGACTTCTTTGGATACACCCGGGTGGAGCAGGAGGCTTTGGATGCCGTTGAGAACGGAGCCTTCGCTAGCTTCCTAATGAATCCGCCCAGTGTGCATGATATGCGAATCATTGCCAATGGCGGGGAAAAGATGCCTCAGAAGTCGACGTATTACCATCCCAAAATAACCAGCGGACTTGCGGTATGGAGGCTAAGCGACTTCTAGATGGAGGTCAAACTCCTAGGCACCGGAGCGGCAGACGGTGTGCCTGCCTTTTTTGGAAACTCCCGGGTTAGCGACTATGCATTCATGCATGGCGGAAAGGATATTAGGACTCGCGCAGCAGCGGTTATTGATGGGCACATCAAGTTGGACTTTGGGCCCGATACATACTTTCAAGTCGTAAGCCATCAGACGAGGCCAGCCGAGTGGTCCAGTATCGTGTTCACGCACTCCCATGATGACCACTTATGCGAGGCAGAACTACAGTATGTTCTGATGCCTTTCACTCAGGAAGGGTACGCACCGTTCACCATCTACGGCAACGAGTCCGTGCTCGGGCGGATTCAAGCACGGTTCCCGGACTGGCCATTTGAGCTGGTCTTAACCAAGAGTTTTGAAACATTTGAGCATCTCGGCTATCAAATCACGCCTGTCGCCGCTTACCACCGGCTTGAGGAGGACTGTCATAACCTGATTATTGAGCACGAGGGGCGATCCTTTCTGTACGGGACGGATACCGGCTATTGGCGAGAACCCACCTGGGAATTCATGGCAGGGAGACAATTGCATGCGGTCGTACTCGAGTGTACCGACGGGTTTCTCCGAACCACTTACCACGGACATATGGATGCACGGGAGGTGATTGAGACCGTTAACCGTTTGGTGAGCATTGGTGGCCTGCGAACTGACGGGCAGGTCATCACGACCCACCATTGCCATGCTGGCAATGCGACCCATGATGAGTTGGAGGCATTCCTCAAGCCGCACGGAATCCAAGTCGGTTTTGACGGCCTATCATTCGAAGTTTAGGCGGCTTTCCCATGGGGCGCCCCGTCTCTATGATTGCCAACGGATTGGCCGCCGATCCGGCCAGGATGGCCTAACCCTCTTTCACATGGGAGTTCTCGACAAGTGGTTTGTGTTTGGTCGTGACCCAAAATTTGACGAAGGCGTTCGTGCCTTCCAAAAGGAGAACTTCGATGAGGCCATCCTTCACCTCACCGAGTTCACTACCCACAAGCCCGTTGATTTCACGCTGACTCGTTTGGCCAAGCTTTACCTTTCGGAGTCCCTGAGTAAGAAGGGAGAAGCAAGCAAATCCGAAGACGCGATTTTGCTCTTCCGCGAATCAACTCTTGTTCAGCCCAACTTCGCAGATAATCACTTCCGCCTCGCTCGAGCCCTCACTCAAAGTGGGCAAATACAGGAAGCAATCCGAGCCACCAATCGAGCTCTAGAGATAAATCCACAGTTCGTTGCCGCTCATCTCGTTAAGGCGATCCTTCACTATCAACTGGAGGAATGCGACGTCGCAATGAACTCAGTCATTGATGCGATTGAGCTGCAACCCAGTCTTGACAACCCGACCTATCAGGCTTTTGCCGAACTGCACAATGCGGGCAAGAACGAGCAAGCGATTGATCTCTTATGGACTCTTTGCGGATCAGTTTCTAGCGATCTCACCAAGGGGCAGATCCAGCAGGCCGTCTCCTTTGCTGCAGAAGGCCGCCACGAGGATGCTTGTGACCTCTTTCTCCGGCTCATCGAATCGGTACCAAGATATGCAGATGTCCGATGCCGCTACGGCGAATCCCTCATGGAGCTTGGGCACTTAGAAGCGGCCCGCGAACAGTTTGAAGCCGCACTAGCCATCAACCCAACTTACGCTGATGCGATGGCCGCAATGGGCATCCTCCATCTTCGGAAAGGCGATAAGGATGAGGCCAACAAGTCCTTTCGGCAAGTCCTTCAATGGAACCCGGAGCACCCGGTCGCAGCGGACCAGCTAAACCGACTTCGTAGGTAGCGTCCTTGGAATCATTGAACGGTCAAGAACTCCACTGAAATGAGTCTTCACCTTACTCGATAAGCGAATGGGGCCCTGCCAATCTTCCAGGTGTACCGCCACGATGCCGCCTGTATTATGGACATTGATCTGCCCCGTTGCACCTGTAAGCCGGCTATGAACGACGGCAACCGCCGCACTGCCCGTACCACAACCTCGAGTCTCCCCGGCACCTCGCTCGAATGGCCGAAGCTTGAGGTCACGCGGCCCCAAAGCCGTAGCCCACATGGTACTCGTGCGATCGGGAAAACGGGGATCATGCTCAAGGGCCCCACTAATGGTGAAGAACGCTTCATCGGTGGGTTCTTCACCGATCAAAACCACGTGTGTTGAACCCGTTGAAAGGGCTGAAAGAGTTAGCTGAGACCCGGCAACATGCCACTCTTCCACGAACACTCCTGCTTCTGATAGCACGGGAACCTGTACTGGATCAAATGTTGCGGGCGGTAGTTCGACCATCGCTTCATCTTTCCCAGTGATCCACGTCCTCACCATACGGTTAAAGTGGCTAATCGAATCCTGTCGCTCCAACCAGCCCTGAGAATAACCATGCACCGCGGCGCACCTTAGACCATTGCCGCAGAAGTCTTCGGAACCATCAGGGTTGAACATTCGCAGTTGATGGCCCTTCATCACAAGTAGGCCGTCTGAACCAACTCCCGTCCTGCGGTTGCAAACGTTGATGGCAAGGTTAGGCCAATCAATCTGTGGGTCATCGTCCCGGTGAACCAGAACAAACTCATTACCGATAGCAGATAGCTTCCAGAACCTCAAATTAGTGGCTCCAAGTAGTATTCGGCGCTTCGAGCGACCTGCCGGAACCAACCTCCGTCAGGACAAATAAGCGGAAACCACCACGCACTCGGCCGGTACCCTGCATGAGTCAGACCCTGCGATGCCGTAATGGCCTCATGAACGAGGCTCAGTCGCATCAGCTCCATTTCCAATTCCAGTTCACGGCGCTCCTGATGGGCGGCCATGATGCTTGGCTGCTTGACCATCGTTTGTTGTTCTATATCAAGGGCTCGCCAGCGAGCTCGGTGCTCGCGGATGTCCCGGTCTAGGGCGGCGATTTGACTTTCAAACTCTGTTCGCCGGCGAAGAGCGGCCTCAGTTTGGTTCTTCCCGAACAGTTCCGCTCGCCAGTGCCGTCCCTTATCATGTTGCACCAGATTACGTTTCTCGGCGGCAGCACGCCATTGCACCCGAATCTCGGCCTTACGATCCTTGATTCTGCTTATCTCGCGGTGAAGCTCCAAGAGGCGATCGTGCATCTCGCGGTACCGTTGCGCCGGGTAACTCCAGCTGGGGCTCAACAATGTGGCAAGGTTCTCAACAAACTCAATTGGACGATGGAGTTCAGAGAGTCGCACCAATAGCTGCTCCTGCTGCTCACGAACAAGTCGCCATCTCGCCGCAAAACTCTGGGAGCCCAATTCATCAGCTCCGAATGGTCGTCGGAGTGGCGTGGGAAGGGTCAACCACTGTTGGCAATCCTTCATGGCATCCCACGTCTTGTACTTCACTCGCAGGATAGGGTTAAGTTGCAGTGTCGGGTCATTCACCGATTGGTGAAATAGTCGACTGTACTTAACATAACGACTCGCCCCCTCGTGAAAGACAAAGATGAACTCAGCGGCAAGCATCCCGATTAAGGTCACGGCCTTGCCAACTAATGTGCATGCTTTCCCGAACCTACGCTCAATTGCCTCAGCAAGGCCTTGAATGC
>JADLGZ010000047.1 GCA_020849075.1 Fimbriimonadaceae bacterium
GCTAGGGCAATGCTGGGATACATGCTGTGTTCCATCTTACGCCAGATTGGGAACATTTGCTTAGGGATTTGCAAACTACCCTGAAGTTTGGGTTTGGAAAAACCAAGTATTCCTCCGAGGGTTCTTCTCCTGCAAGGGTGGAAGAAGCATCATAGCTCCCTAGAGGTCGAGCAAAGAGATATGAAGAGGTTAAATCGAAAAAAGGGCTTTACGCTCGTTGAAATCATGATTGTGGTGCTGATCATCGGCATCCTACTCGCCATCGCCGTGCCGAACTTTGTTCGAGCCCGTGAGACCAGTCGAACGCGATCTTGTATCGCTAATCTTCGCCAATTGGATTCCGGTAAGGAGCAATACGCGATGGAAGCTCGGCTTGCTGCCGGTGCCGCCGTTGCAGAAGCCAACATCGTTCCTGACTATGTCAAGAAGATGCCGCAATGCCCAAGCGGTGGTACATACACCGTTGGAAACGTGGGTTCAGACCCAACTTGCAGCGTTGCCGGTCACGCCCTCTAAGGGTTGCTGACATAGGCAGAAGGACAGGGCGGAACCGCCCTGTCCTTTACTACTTAAGACTCTGAAGAATGCATCCGATAGTTGTCCAATTCCTAAGCCGACTATGGAACAAGACTTGAAGGAGATATATCAATGACCAAAAAGTTGCATCCAAGGACTCGCGGATTCTCGCTCGTCGAGGTTCTGTTCGGAATCTTCTTGGCCGGACTGTGCGCAATGGTCCTTGCATCAACCATGCCCGTGGCCAACAATGCCCGAGGCATGGCAAACAACCAAAACAACGCGTTGAGCATCGCCCAGAAGCAGATGGAAGCGCTGAGATCCGCAGGGTATCCGAACCTAACCCCAGACCGCTTGTTTGCCGTGGGCCTGATTGATAGTTCAACGGCGGTTTCGACGAACACGTACAGCTTTACCAACGTGGACAGCGGACGAGTTGATAGCCCGGCAATTCGGCTACCGAGCGGAGTGGGTCGTTTGCGCGTTGAACAGGTTGGCTTGGATCTACGCCGGGTTACGGTCATTCTGAGCTGGCAGGAACGGGGACGAACGCGCACGATTTCCGTGGGAACGATGGTGGCCAACCTATGAAGAACAGAAGACTTCGTGGCACTACGCTTGTAGAAGCAATGGTCGCGTCTGTCGTGACGGGCCTTGTGCTTTTCACCGCGGTAGGCACGCTTTACTCCGGTATGCGCAGCTGGATCCAAGGGCTGGGCCTGATCAATGCGGAACTAGACGGAACGCAGGCGATTCGGCGACTAAACCAAGAGCTTCGCGAGGCCATGTCAGTGCAGGTGGCGGCCGATGGTCAGAGCTTGACCTACAGAATGCCGCAGAGGAATGCGCAAGGTGACTTCATCGTGCCACCCCTATGGGATGGTGTCCAGCGTCGGGCGATTGTGACAGCAATGAGTAACGGGAGCTATAGCTTAGGCTTCGGCATCGCTGGCCAAGAGTACACGATTAGCCAGAGCATTATTCTCCGTGACCCAGAAGTCTCGGGTGCCCCAACGTATCGGGTCTTTACTCCGGGGCCAGGAGGGATTACTCGGCAGGTTGACGTTATGATCGTCACCCGCACGTACGGCCCTCGAGGTGCACCCATCTATCAGCGCGTACGCGAAACGCTGTTCCTCCGCAATGTCCCTTCGATAACCAATTAGGAGTTCTAAAGTGAGTCAACGAAAAAGCAAACGAACAAAGCGCGGCATGGCCATGGTCAGTTCATTCCTGATCTTGTCACTCTTAGCCGTCGCTTCGGTTTCATATACAAGTAGCGCAACCGAGACCGTCCGCGCTTCCAAACGCATGACGATGGATGTCCAAACTACCAACCTGTGTGAAGCGGGCATTCAGGACATCTTGCGAAGCTTGTGGCGACCCTTCAAGCAGCAACAAATCTTCTCGCAGTTAGACAGTACCTTGACGGGTGCTTCTACCTCGAATCCCACCGCCGCACTCTCGGGAACGGTAAGCGGTGTGGGGGCTTACTCATCGGGAGTCGTTGGCTACGCGACGGTGCCTGGAAATGCATACGTTCGCTTAGTCACGGTTCGAGCCGTAGGTTGGATTGATGAGAATAACAATGGGATTCTCAACTCGGGTGAGCCCAGTAAGACGGTTGATGTAACGGCCCGATTTGAGTTGACACGAAGCCAAGTATTTGACTACACCTATTTCGTCAACAACTATGGGTGGATGGATGGATTTAGCCAGAACGACCTCATTGTCAATGGGGACATGCGGGCGAACGGCAATTTCAACTTCCTGAACGGTTCGCCAACCGTTAACGGGAGCGTCTTTGCGAACAACAATGATAAATTGGTTCCCATGGCGGTCGGTCTCGTCAATTCGGCACCGATCAAGATGACGAACACGACCTACGCAACTTGGGCGCCAAACAATCCGGCTCGATTATCTGGCGAGTCTACGGCGGCTTACACCGCTCGGGTAGCGGCTTATCAGAATATGATGGCTGCCCGTCGGCGCCAAGGCTATAACGCGCTTACCCATGGATCAACAGGCTCTGCGGCATTTGAAGAGAACCGAGACTTTGTCTTCCGAAGCGATGCTTCGCTGGTTAATGATCGGCCGGCTGGCGCTATTATCGGTGACAGCACTGGGCTGAAGGCCTGGACGCGAACGGGTTCTTCGTCGGCAACGACAAGTTTGCTTGATAGTCAGCGCACCCGCGAAATCATCATGCCGGATCTGAGCGACATAAATCGATACATAGATCTGAGCACGAACTATCGCGACACGAAAGCTACGTTCATGGACGGGAGCGCAAACCCGAACTACAATCAAGGTTCGTGGGTCGAGGTCTATAACACCTCTACCCGTCGCTATGACCGTGTTTCGACGAACGGCGTTATCAACGGAAGTGTTGTACTAGTTGGGACGGACGCCAATCCAATCCGCATTCACGGTCCGGTTACCGTAACTCAGGATGTTGTGATCAAAGGAACGGTGGCCGGGCAGGGGACTCTCTATACGGGTCGAAACACCCACATCGTGGGAGGAATCAAGTACGCAAGTGGGCCGGACTTCCGGGGCGGAAGCGTCTTCGGAACTGACGCTGCAAACGAGAAGAAAGACTTTCTCGGCCTAGCCGCTCGCGGTAGCGTGATCATGGGGAATCCAACGACTTTTACGAGTTCCTATCCTTTGCAGTACATGACACCGGTTAACCCACCGACGAAAACTGTGGGAACTTATGGGCGCTACGATGAAGACGGTAACTGGATCCCTGCTTATGACGCGATGGCCATTGATTCCAGCGGGCGACGACGATATCAAAGTGTTGTCCCCGACAGCACGATCAATAGCATCGCTGAAGGGGTGAACCAAATTGACGCCATCCTCTATACGAACTTCGTGGGAGGAGGGAACATCGGAACCAGTGGCGGGGGCGTGACGATCAACGGGACAATCATTAGCCGGGACGAGGCCATGGTCACCTGGAGCTTGCCCATCATCATGAACTATGACAATCGTATCCGCGAGCGCTCCGTTGACGAGAAGCCGCTAGTGGATCTTAACCTGCCGCGCAGCCCGGCCATGATGCGAAGCACCTGGCAAGACCGCGGATTCCAATATAGGAGTTACAGCTACTAACATGAACATGAAGCATCTCATTATCGGCATTGCGGTTTTCGCAGGGGCAACTTTTGCTTGGGGCATCCACGAGGACCGTCCAGCAGGGACTGAGTTCAAGCTGGAAGAAAGCCAAGAACAGGTGGCGCAGGAGCAGGCCTACCAAGGGCGCTTGGAAGCATCAGGGGCAGTTCCAATCCGAACTCAGGAACAGGAAGACATAAAGGTAAGCAAGGAGGCATCGGCCAAGGCTGCGCTTTCTGCGGCCGACCGGATGGCGCAGGGTTCGGAAAACCTGAAGAAGGCCGAGGAAGGCATGAAGGCCGCAGGAATAAACCGAAAAGGTAGTTCTCAGTGGTGGTTCTTTGCCCTATTAGCTGGGGTTGGCCTGATGGCCTATGTTGGGATCAAGGATTGGATGTCCAAGAACATTCCAGATATGCCCACGAAGCGGCGCTGAGGCGGAGAGGAATCTGACATGGGAAGGCGATCACCGCCTTCCCATAATCCTGTTATTTGCTGGAGCGCTCTTGTGAGTACCGACGTAGTTCGCTCGGTAGCACACCCAATAGCTTTTTGAGCGCTTCACGGAATGCACTAGCGGTTGTGAAACCACACATTGCCGCAATTTCGTGCATGTCACGGTTCTTGCTGTCGAGTTTGTGCAAGGCCATTTCTACCCGGCATCGTTCAACAAACTCGGGCAAGCCATAACCCATATCTACCCGGAAGGCTCGGCTGAGGTGAAACTGTGAATAGCCGGCAACGACGGACGATTGCTTGAGCGACCAGTTTTGAATCGGGTCTGACTGAACGGCGTTGACGAGGCGCAACATTCCGGGAGCTAGATCATTAGGGATCGGTGTGAGCGAGCTCTTACTCGGATTCAGTGCGGCCGCAACTGCAAGCATTTGCAGTCCACCGAGAAGGCGTGGTTCGACGACTTCCCGGTTACCAAAGACCATCTGAGTCACTTCATCGGCGATTGTCTTATTCTCTGGCAGGGTTGCCTTCAGAATCGAAACCGCGTTCGAATTCTTGGACTTTGCTCGGCGCTCGTTGAGCCAATTGGACAAGAGTGAACCGCAATTGTGGTTGCACTGTACCCAGTAGCCCGTGTAGGCCCCACGAGGCAGGATGCCTTCGATCGGTGAGTGCCCGGTGACAAGAGCAATGGAGTTTTTGGGGAGGATTTCCCACCCGCCATTTCCTTGTCGGACCAAGAGGGTGCCTTGCTGGCTGAAGAGCATCAATTCTTGACCGGGGAGCCGGCTGAGCGTGACTCGTTCTGGTTCAGCGTCCTCAGCGGCGATACGGTCAATCGTGATACATTCTCCGTCAAAGGAGCGTTTGGTGTTGAATCGGCGGAGGCCGAACTCTAGTGTTAGTGTTTGGGTCGACATAGCTGGATCTCAGTTTGCGGTCTTGACCGCCATTGTCATCTCCGGATGCGAGGTCTAGCCTCACTCACCAGTTACCGTAGAAGTCAGGGTCCAGACACAACGAACGAACCCAATATTTCTACGGAATTACGACTACCAAGTATTTTGACATGAAAGGAAAGATTGATGTTGCAATCTACGGCGCAACTGGGGCCGTTGGGCAAGAATTAGTTACCAGCCTCGTTGCGCGTCGCTTCCCATTCGCATGCCTTCGGCTATACGCGAGCCCGGCTTCGGTTGGCAAATTGATCAAGTGCGGAGACAGTTCGCTTCGAGTCGAATCCTCCGAAGATTCTACGTGGGAGGAGGATCTGGCCTTCATGAGTGCTGGCGCTTCCAATAGTCGTGAGTTTGCGCCTAAAGTTGTTGGTACCGGAGGTGTTGTCATTGATAACTCCAGTGCTTTTCGCATGGATGAAAGTGTGCCCCTAATTGTGCCTGAGATCAATGGCAACACTATCTCCCCGACTGATCGGCTAGTGGCGAATCCAAACTGCATTGCGGCGATCAC
>JADLGZ010000048.1 GCA_020849075.1 Fimbriimonadaceae bacterium
CATAGACTTTGCGAACCGTTGGCAAAGTTGTGTACCTTGGTAATCGCATTAGCAAGTAGGGAGTACACCGTGTCATCGGTGCCGAATGCGGCGAGCTTTCGAACCAGGTGATCAAGACGCGACCGTTTTGATCTACGACCGCCCGATCAATTTCCACGACCGTGGAGCGAGATTTCGTACCAGCGTGAATTGCAAGAATCATCTCGTTGTCCCAGCGGACACTGCGAGCGAGCTCAGCTATTTCCTCATCTCCGGAAAAGACTTTGCGGACGTATTCATCAAACTCGCGCCGAGTCGCTAGCGCAAAAACACCCTCATTGGTCATCCCCGAAACTTGCCCTCGATCGAGAAGGCTCCAACGTAATGGGCGATCCTGATCTTCGTAATATGGGGGTAGGAACACTACAGAACCACCCGTGTTGAATCCATAGTCATCGCAACGAATGAACTTGGGTACGCCTCCTGAGCGGCCGACGCGTAAGACAACGTAGGGTGATGTAATGGCCTGCGTTGTAACGCCGCCAGATCCGGGAGAAGTGAGCACATATTCAACCTGGATATTGCGAGCATCAGTGAATTGCGCGTTACGAACATAGATGTTATAACCACCCGAGGACCGCTCACCGGCAGCGATGGCCCAGAGCTCTTCACGAGCCCAATCGATTCCTTTCGGTGCCGTCGAGGCGGGATTCCCTGTCAGTCGAACCCAATAGGTCTGCCAAGCGCCCTCAGTGCTAATAACTTTGGTCTCAAACGTCTTAATTCGACTAACCGTGCCGCCCTGAAAGGTGCTCCAACTTACGGTAGGCAGGGCCTGCGTGTGCACCATTTGGGCAAGCCCTAGGCTGGCTAACGCAAAGGCGAACAAAATCCAGATGAATCTCATGGCTTTATTGTACGACGCTTGGCGGCAATTGCCGTTCCATAATGAAGGGCCATGAATCGCGGCTCGCTATGGTACCGAGTTGTCCGGAGTTTTGTAAGTTCAGTCGTACTGAACATTCTGGGCCCGGTTCGGATTCAGAATCGCCACCGTGAACCGATGGAAGGACCGGTGATCGTTGCTCCCGTTCATATGAGTTACCTCGACCCGCCATTGGTAGCCTGTTGCATGAGCCGAGCGATCACCTTCATGGCCAAAGAGGAACTTTTTAGGCCCGGCCTGGGCGCATTGATCAGGTCTCTCGGCGCCTTTCCAGTCCAGCGAGGAGCCGGGGATACGGAAGCAATTAGGCTAGCCCTCAAGCTCCTCGGCGAGGGACGCGCTGTGCTACTCTTCCCTGAGGGTACGAGAGGCAATGGAGTCACCATGGGCCCCATGACGGCCGGTGTCGCGATGCTCGCTCGCCGCACCGGAGCCAAGGTGTACCCAGTTGGAATCAACGGTACGAACAAAGTCTGGCCGCGACATCAGAAGTGGCCTCGGCGGCACCGGGTCGTGGTCACCTTTGGAGAACCGTTTACCTACTCCGACATTGTCCCCGATGCCAAGGACAAGAATGGCCGTGAGCGATTCAATGAAGAACTCGCGAGCCGATTACTGTACCTGACCAATGAGGCCGGGCTACCGCTGAAGCCACCTCCATCGCAGATCTAGAATCGCTTGGTAAAGGTCGCCCCTACTAGGGTCTCCCGATCACGAGCAATCCATCGCACCAGAACTCCGCGCAGTGGCTGCAATTCCAGTCCCGCCGTCATTCGTTCGCTGTCGTACTCAACCAGAAACCGGATGCCGTTGGTCACGGGTAACCGAGCACCGGCAAACAAACCCTTATACCGACCGGTTCCTGCCCCGATCGTCAGTTCGCTCGGCGTGTCGGCATTGTAATCTTCGTAATTATTGGCGCGAATTGAAATCGCTACGTAGAGACTGCGACCGGCGCCATGATTCATGACATCTTGCATCCCCACGGAAATACCCAGCCCCAAGTCTGGAATCGCGGGAAGGTAGTTGTAGGATAAGTCAACTAGCCCTTCGTCGCCAAGTCCGGGGCGATCTGTAAGAAAGGTGACCTCCGCATCAAAGGCATTGCCAAATCCAAAGCCAATGAACGTGTACTTTGGGTCGTACGACTTCGTGTCCAGCAGGGATTCAATCCTAATATCTCGGTTCGAGTATCGGTCGCCCACCGGCAAGAAGATGAGCCGCTCCGCCGCCGAAAAGACAGATAGCGCCGCGAAGAAAGGAAGAAATGCCTTACGCACGCGCGAATGGTACACCAAGGGAGTACCCTACGCGCATGAGCGAGCGCGAAACCAAGCAAGAACTGGGTCGGCTTGGTTTCATTGAGGGGATTCGGGGACTAGCGGCATTCTATGTGGTCCTCCAGCACATCTGCACTATGGTGGACCCTCGCTTCACTTTCCAAAGTGAGAACGCCCAACCTGCTTGGCTGGGCCGGATCATGGGATTGCTCTGGTATGGCCACTTCGCGGTCGCGGCGTTCATCGTGGTCTCCGGCTTTTGCCTCCAGATGTCACTCTACAGCCGAGGAGACGGACGACTTGTAGATTGGAAGCGATTCCTCAAGCGCCGATGTTGGCGAATCCTCCCCCCGTACTATGCCTGCCTAGCTTTCTCGCTCGCCACCGTATTCTTCGTCACCAATCGTCATGAGGGGCCACCGTGGTCCCAATATGTGCCAGTCACAATCCAGAACACCGTAGCTCACGTCTTCATGGTTCACAATTTCTCTCGGGATTGGATGTACAAGATAAATGGAGTTTTGTGGTCAATATCCATTGAGTTCCAGCTGTACTTCTTGTTCCCGTTACTCTGCTTTGCCCTATGGCGGTGGGGTGCAAGGATTGTCCTCCCTTTAGTCGCCGCAGCCATCATCCTCGTAATGCACGAGAATACTGAGAGCACCAAGCTTTATGTCTGGTACTTCGGCTTGTTTGTGCTCGGAATGGCGGGTGCAAAGTGGGCCTTCGACCCTCGTACCCTTCGGCCCCCTGCCCTTGCCATGTCTGCGCTTGCCTTGGTGGCGCTGACGGCCGCGATCATGAGTATTAGCTGGACCAAGCAATTGGCCCCACGGGATACGCTTATGGGAATTGCCGTAATCTCTGCCCTGGTTGCCGGGGCCGTAAGACCGACGATGCTTTGGGTTCGGTTACTTGGCACCCGACCTTTGGTCTGGCTAGGATCCTTCAGCTACAGCCTCTATCTCGTTCATCACCCGCTCTTGCAATGGCTCACCCACATCAAGCCAACCTGGGTCAGCACGCCGGTTCGCTTGTTCGCCTACTTGGTTACTTGCCTACCTCTCGTGCTTTTTGCATGCTACTGGTTCTATCGCTGGTTCGAAAGGCCATTCATTAATCGCGGAAAAACGCAAATCTCTCGCCAACTTTCATAAAAGTTCCACTACAATGATGGAAAGCATCATGAGCGACAGCCTGCATCCCATCGCAATGGCATTGCTTCAAGCCAACGAGGAAAATCGCCTCGTCGCCTATAGCCGTGACGATCAAGGCGCGGATAGCTTCTGCTGTGGTTGGTTTCTTCGCTTTGATGATGAATGTGCGGTTTTCTTGGATGTGCCGGCTGATGTATTCGGCGGGCAAGAAGTCATGGTCGACGTTTCCTCGATTGAGTGGATCACCATTGACTCCCCATACCTCCGGGGCCTTGAACAACTCTGGCTCGTCGGTTCGCCGCCCAACCCCGTCCCATCTCGGGCATACACGGACTTTGAATACATTGAGACCGTAGTGAAAGAAGCGTGGGAAAATGGCCAAGTGGTGTCAGTACAGTACAAGTACGGCTCGAGTGAAGTTCGGGTCCAAATACTCGACTTGGAAGGCGACATTGTCTGTTTGCAGGAACTCAGCGATGATGACGCATCCAGTCAGGGTGCACGATGGTGCCGAATCCAGGATCTCATTTGTATCGAGAAGGACACGGTCCAGTGCCTCAAGATGGAGAGCTTATTAGGTTTGCCACGGCGTGCGACCCAAGTCGTTGAACGCTGATGGCCTTTGATGAATTGGGTACCGATGAGCGGCTGGATACGCCGGTAAAGCCCGAAGCGGACATGGATATTCAAATGATCGGGGGCTGTTCCAGCTTCGTGGCCGCAGCACTGATCACTTACGTACTCTCGATCTGGCCGTTCTTTGCCTTACACTCCAGAATGCATGAGTTGGGCGTACTCACATCCGCCTGCGCTTTGGGCCTTGTTCCGGCATCGGCCTTTGGGGCGTTCGCGGGTGGTCGCTGGGGCTTACCCACGGCCTGCGGATTCTTTGGCGGGGCCATGACGACCGCCGTCTTTTTGTATCTCATGCTGCAACAAGCTTCGCTGGGCCATACAGTTCGAGAGCTACCCGTACCGGACTACCCAGCCACCTTTATGTGGTGGATTCCGCTGGGTTGGCTCGTGTTCGCGCTCATGATTGCCATTATTTTTTCGGCGATTGGAGAGCACAGGCATGGGCTCTGGGCCGAAAGCCGCCGATAATCAGCTTAGTGCGCCCGAAGGTCAATCCGTACGTAGAGTCATATCGGCAGAATGCGGTTCTAACCGCATCGCCGTTACAGCTGGTTATCCTGCTCTACGATGGTGCACTTCGGTTCCTCTATGCGGCCAAAGAAGCCATGCAGCGAAAGGATCTATACGAGCAGAACGCGAACCTGCAGAAAGCTCAGAGTATCGTGAGCGAACTCTCGGCGGGCGTTGACCAACAACAAGGCGGTGAACTGGCGGAGAACCTTCTCGGGCTCTACACCTACTGTTACAACGAGATTGTTGAAGCTAACTTGGGCGATAAGCTCGAAAATGTAGAGCGCTGTATCGCGGTGCTCTCTCAACTGAGAGAAAGCTGGAGCGAACTCGAATCAAAGCAGCGACAGGGGCAAACCTCGGAGGATCTACCTCTTGCCAGCTAGGAAGATTCTTCTCCTCACCCGCACACTCTTGGCTTCTCCAGAGTCCGAGTGGCAGGCGCTCCTTACTGAGCGCGAAATCGCCATCAACGAACTCAGTAATGGGGAAATGAATCCCGAGACTAAGGAGATTCTGACCGAAGTCATCGCGCTGGAAAAAGAATGGCAGGCGCGAATTACCGCCGAGTCCCACGAACTCCGACAGGCCCTCGTAGCAAGTTTCTTTGAACGGCAGCAAATCGCCCATTACCATCGCCAACCTGATCCCTTTGCTCCTAGCATTGAGTGCTGATCTAGGCTCGCTTACGACGCGCAGGTACAATTGAACCTAGCATGCTGAACTTTGAACAGCTAGACTCTTTGTCCAAGGCGCGTGGTCGCTTGGACGCGATTAGGGGGCATCTTTGACGTCCCTGGAAAGCAGAGACTGATTGGCGAATTAGAGGATAAATCCGCCGAACCTACATTCTGGGATGACCCCACCGAGGCCAATAAGCTCCTGCAAAAGCTGGCGCGCTTGAAGGACGTAGTGAACCCGTGGAAGGAGTTGGATCAGCGCGAACGCGACGTCCAAGAGTACTACCTACTCCTCAAAGAGGAACCTAACGACGAGATCGAGGTCGAAACCGACCAAATGGCACTCAAGCTCCTTGACGACCTTGAGAAGTACGAACTGCAAACCCTCCTCAGCGGTGAACACGACCACCGAAATGCGATCCTGGAAATCAACGCGGGGGCCGGCGGAAGCGAAGCCTGCGATTGGGCAAGCATGCTCTTTCGACTATACACGCGGTACTGCGAACGCCATGGATACAAATATGAAATCCTCAGCGAAACCCCGGGCGACGTCACGGGCTACCGCTCAGTGCAGATTCAAGTACTTGGCACTAATGCCTATGGTTACCTAAAGGCTGAGAACGGGGTGCATCGGTTGGTTCGGATTTCGCCGTTTGATTCGAATGCCCGACGTCACACGAGCTTTTGCAAGGTTGAAATTCTTCCCGAGATTGAAGAAAACGAGGTTCAGATCAACCCCGACGAGATCAAAGTGGAGACCTTGAGAGCTGGCGGGGCGGGCGGGCAACACGTCAACAAGACAGAATCCGCGATCCGAATCACGCATATCCCGACGGGCATTGTCGTGAATTGCCAGAACGAGCGCTCTCAACACAAGAACCGCGCCGCCGCCATGTCGGTCTTGCTGGCCCGGCTAGCGGAGGTCGAGCGCCTCCGGCAAGCTGGCGACTTGAACGCGATGAAGGTCACCGGCCCGGCAGAATGGGGGCGGCAGATTCGATCGTATGTTTTGCAACCTTATACGCTCGTAAAGGATCACCGGACTGGCTTTGAGAACGCGAACACTACGGGGGTATTGGATGGGGACATTGACGGGTTCATCGAGGCCTTCTTGAAACGGCCGCCCAGCGAAGGGACCTTCATTGAGTAGCAACCCAGTTCACCCGGGAAAATACTTCTGAACACTGGGATGATCCCAATTGATCAGGATCACGCTGTAGTAGTTTTCGCCGCCATCGCGCTTTTCCACTTCGATGGCACCGGCGTCTTCAAGATTTCCGAGCAGCGCCTTTCGCTCGTACTCCGCAAGGTGACCCAGTGGTTTTTGCAGTTCGTAAAGGTATGGCTTTAACCACACTTCTCGCTTCCCTTTAAACTTGTCGTCAAACAGGACTTGGAGAGCGATCAGCGTGTTCTCGTCGTCGATAGCGAGCATTCGCTTTGTGGCCCTCTTTCGTGGCTGTGGAAGGTCTCCTGATTGCCCAAGTGGTACCGGCGGGGCAAGGACTACTGGCTCTGAGGAGGGAGGGGTGTAGGCACTCACTGCGAGCTGATCTTCGTCACTAAGAAACTGGAACGTATCAATAAAGTGACGCTCTTCGACCAAATTTAACAGGTCACCGCTCGTTGTCGCTCTGAACGAACAGACCAGCAGGGATCGCCCGGATTGCCTCAGGTGCTGGACCAACGGAATGTAGTCTCTGTCCCCAGCCATCAGTACGAAGGTATCAATCTCAGTACGCGTGTAGAGAGTTCTCATCGCCTCGATACAAAGGCCCATGTCGGCAGCATTCTTGTGGTCGGTTCCCACCACATTGTGAGTCTCGATCCCCATCAAGAAGAATGACCTGAGAAATCCGCTCTCCAGCCTCTCAAAGTCACCGTAAGCCGACTGAACGATGCAACTCAGATCGTGCTCACTCTGAAGATGAGTCCTTAGCTTTCTCACGGAGTCGCAAACTGAGGCTATGAGATCACTTGAAATCCTGGGCTTCAGAAAGTACGCGATGTTCTCAACATCAACAAAAAGCGCACAAGACCGCATGGACCTAAATGCTAGCACCTAGCGACTGGGTGCGCCTAGCTCGCGTTGGAAAAAGGTCACCACACCATCTTGGAAGAGGTCCCACTTGGCTTCATGCTTGAGCCCTGCAAGGAGCACGAGTTGTCTCCGCACTTGGGCTTTGCCCAGAAGCGAAGCCAACGTCTGTGATTGCTGAGCCGGGACGGTATCATCGTTCACTCCATGGACTAGCCAAGTCGGAGGAGCATCCGGAGAAACATAATTGACTGGAGAAGCGGCACGGGCTAGGTCCTGCAATTGCTCCGGATCGCCGCCCAAGAGCTGGGTCTCGGGGGAGGATTGCCCAACCAAATCAGACCGCACATTCCGTTGTGCTAGGCGATACCGATAGATCCCCAGCACATCGGTGGTTGGCATGACCCCAGCCACTGCTTGAACTCGAACGGGATTCGTGCCCTTTTCGGTCATTGCGTCCCCAGCGTAGGCGGTCAATAGTGCCAAATGCGCGCCAGCACTCATTCCCCATACGCCGATGCGACTGGCATCTACGCCCCATGCCTCCGCATTCTCTTTGATCCAGTTAATAGCGGCTCGGACATCGTGCAGTTGCGCAGGAAATGGTGATTCCTGGCTGAGGCGATAATCGCTCTGAAAGCAAACATATCCACGTTGGGCCAGCTCGTATTGAATTGGGTTTGGGAGGTCCCGGCGCCCATCACGCCACGCACCCCCGTGCAAGAACAAGATCGCAGGAGCGGCCTGACCACCCAGAGAGCGACGTGACTTGATCACGTCTATCTTGAGCTCAATCCGATCCCGAGTCGCAAACGTGATAGATCGTGTTGCCTCCAAAGAACTTGGCAACGACGATCCCGATCCACCACTTGCAAGCGCCAGGATAGCCCCGGCAAAACATAACACGTCCCATCCATTCTAACACGCGCCAGCTATAATAGTGCGGTGGCCATGACCGCGGACGCACAGGGAATATGGAGCGAGGTTCTGCCCGAGGTCCGCAATGGCGTGACCGGCGTGGGTGTTTGGCAGGCACTAAACAACACCGTAGCCGTAGCCTCGGAAGGTGATTTTTTCGTCATCGGGCTCCCGCCCGAACTTGGTGACCTAGCGGGTCACCTGCGACTCCCGCAAACTAAGACGCTCATTGAACGACTTGTCGGCCAGAGACTTGGGCAATCCGTAACGCTTCGCGTGATTGATGGAATCACTGCTCAAGACTGGGAGAACGCAAAGCGTCGAGACGTTGAGGCAGCTAAACTTCAAGAGCAGGCAATGGCCCGCCAGCGTGCGGATATTCAAGCCCGCAGCAATTGGGAAGTCGTATACGAGCAAGTAAGCCGGAAGTATGCCAGCCTTGCCAATAAATCCATGCCTCAGGTCCGAGCCAAGTTTTTCGACGAATGCGTTAGTCTGATGGTTGAGAGCCTCAAGACGATCCCGAAGGATGACGAGAACGGGGAACGCAATTACGCGAGATGCATTGAGCGTATCGCCACCTATGCCGATTTGCCTTCGACCTTTGTCGCCCTTCGGGTGCTCGAGAAGACTTCCTAGCCCCCTAAATTGGGAGCTCAAGTCCGTCATAGGCTAGACGGATATTGTCGGGTAACTCATCTCTCTCAACAAGGTCGTGGTCGTAGTCATGGCTAAGGTGCGTGAAGTAGGTCATACGCGCCCCAATCTCGCCCGCTACTTCAAGGGCTCGCTCAAAATGATAATGATTGGGATGAGGCTTGCGGCGTACTGCATCTAGGATTAGGGTGTCGAGTCCTTCTAGGAAGCCCCGGGCTTTTTCAGGGATCTCGTTTACATCGGTAAGGTACGCAAGACCCCCCACGCGTAAGCCCAGAACAGGGGTCGGCCCATGCATGACGACGAAGATCCGGACCTCCATCCCGCCCACGTCTAGGATCTCGGGGACATCACGAAGTTCAAAGGTGGGGACATGAACATCACCCAACGGGGGCTCAAAGGCATACTTGAAAACTCTCCGCAGAACCTGCTGGTCGTGTGGTTGAGCGTAGATAGGCATACAGCTCTTCGACCGCAGTTCAAAGCAACGAAGATCGTCCATTCCCATGATGTGGTCAGCATGAGTGTGGGTAATCAGGACGGCATCAACCATCTTCACGTTGGCCCCGAGGAGTTGAAGCCGCATTTCTGGGGTGGCGTCCACAAGCAGGTTCCCGGTGGGCCCCTTTAGCAAAAGGGAGGAGCGAGTTCGCCAGTTCTTCGGGTTAGCAAGAAACTCTGGCGAGTAGTCGTAGCCCAAGGAGGGGCAACCATTGCTGGTACCCGAACCTAGGATGACTGCCGTATTCACCTACTTCTGGCGAGCGGCTTTGATGCGATTCATTGCGCGGTCCATCGCCTCCGCAGCTTCATGGAGACTGAGCCGACTGCTTTCGCCGCGCAACGCCCGGCGGGCCTCATCCAGTTCCTGCTCCGCTTCGCGAAGGTCAATCTCATTGGCCAAAGCGGCTCCCTCGGCGATAACAATGACTTGCTCACCGCTAACTTCCATGAATCCACCATCCACAACGACCGAATGATTGAGATTGCTCGTGTCCTTAAACTCTAGGATGCCTGGCTTTAGGGAAACGATGACAGGGACATGTCCCTTTTGGACACCTAAGTAGCCCTCGCTGCCTGGTGCGATGACCGAAGATACTTCGGTCTCCACGACCTTGCGGTCTGGCGCAACAACAGAAAGGGTAAATGAACTCATCTTGGAGTCTATTGTACCGGACGCCTAGGTCGAATCTCGGTATACTTGCGTCCACATGTCTGCCGACTGGATCGTCCTGCGAAATGCACGCGGCCACAACCTAAAGGGGGTGGACATCGCCATCCCAAAGGGATTACTTACCTGCGTCACAGGCGTCAGTGGAAGCGGTAAGAGCACGTTGATCCAAGACACACTCTTTCCTCGGCTGATGTACGAAATCTACGGTACGCGGGGTGCATGGGAGCCTCATGACAGCATCGATGGGTTCGCCGACATTGATAAGGTCATTGACATTGACCAGTCTCCGATTGGGCGAACTCCGCGAAGCAACCCAGCTACCTACACGGGCACCTTTGATATGATTCGGGACCTGATGGCCATGACCCCTGACTCCAAGATTCGGGGCTACAAAGTTGGCCGGTTCAGCTTCAACGTTAAGGGGGGGCGATGCGAGGCGTGCAAGGGAGATGGGATCCTCAAGATTGAGATGGTCTTCTTGCCCGACGTTTATGTGCCGTGCGAGGTCTGTAAGGGGAAGCGCTACAACCGTGAGACGCTTGAAGTTAAGTACAAGGGTAAGAATATTGCCGATATTCTAGCCATGACCCTCGAAGAGGCCACAGACTTTTTCGAGCCTATTCCAAAGGTTTACCGAAAACTTCAAACTCTACTGGACGTCGGCCTCGGTTATATCCGGATGGGGCAACCTGCAACAACTCTATCGGGCGGGGAGGCGCAACGTATGAAGCTAGCCGCTGAGCTTAGCAAACGCGATACGGGATCTACGGTTTATATCCTTGATGAACCGACGACCGGGTTGCACTTTGAGGATGTTGCCAAGCTCCTACAAGTGCTCAACAAGCTTGTGGAACGGGGCAACACCGTGATCGTCATCGAACACAACTTAGACGTGATCAAGACAGCGGATTGGATCATTGATATGGGGCCCGAGGGCGGAAACGGGGGTGGAACTGTGGTCGCCCAAGGCACCCCGGAGCTCATCGCGAAGACGGAAGGCTCGCACACAGGTACCTACCTCCGGAGCATCTTCGAAAAAAACCAAAGCTCCAAGAAAGCCGTCGTCCAGTCTCAACCGAAAGCCAAGATTAACTTATAGAACAAGCTAGCGCTTATCAACTTCGTCTTGGCGACCTCGGCGGACAACAAGGAACTTGATTCGACCGGGATTGAAGCGCTCCATGAGTACATCAACTGCCTTATGGACGTCAACAGTGCCGCCACAGTAAAACAAGTCCACCGCAGCGTATCCATGCTCTGGCCAAGTGTGGATCGTGTAGTGCGATTCTTGGATGACAACCGCGCCGGAGACGCCCCAAGGCTTAAACTCATGAAAGCTCTCAGCAACTACGGTCGCCTTTGATTCGACCGCGGCATCGCGCATGGCGTTACCCACTCCATCTTCGTACTTCAGCGACTCGCCATCGCAATCAAAGAGCTCAATCAGAACATGAGACCCCAAGGATGGCGACTCGCCGCTCTTGAACGGCAGACCTTCTTGGTCCTTGCCGAGCCAGTCAAGGAACGAGATGGCATCATCACACTGGATGAGGGTCCAACCATCCGAGGTATTGACCCGTGGCGGCGCTACCGCTACCGATGGGTTCACTGGCGTACGGAAAGAAAGTAGACGCGATAACCAAGACGGTCGCGCCTTTGCAACAGGGACGAATGCCGCGCAACAAGCGGCTGCGATGATACTGAGGAGGATTAATGTGGCCAAGGCAGTTTCCCGACAAAAGAAAAGGCCCGATCCTGAATGAATCGAGCGTGATGGCGGTACCGAATAACCTGCGTAGCGTTGTGGAAAAGCCCCATCTTCTTGGTGTAAACCGTCAGATTTCTAACCAGCCCCGCGGCATTACCCGCGTCAGTACCCAGTCGTCGCTTTTCCATCTACTGCTAAGTCATGTTCTCCGGAACTTGCATCCCCAGTTCGCCAGGTCTTTCTTTCGGAAACCCACGGACCCCCTCAGATGCGGTTTGGGATTGTACCTACAGCAACGTGATCTGTCAAGTAATGAACCCAACTTACACCCATGCTAAGGACGATTCCAGCAATTTGACGTACCTAAGATGGGACCAACGAGCCTTATGGGGCCAAGTGCCCATCTTCGAGCCGAACGATCCGGTCAGCCTCAGCCAACATGCTCGGGTCGTGAGTTACCATCACCAATGATCCGTCGCCACGGTGTTGATTCAGCAATTGAACAACCTGTAAACCATTAGCATGGTCTAGATTGGCCGTTGGCTCGTCAGCAAAAATGACCTTTGGTTCGCCCAAGAGGGCTCTTGCCACGCAAACGCGTTGGCGTTCACCGCCAGATAGCTCATGTGGCAACCGGCCCTGCTTTGATTCGAGTCCCAACGAGAATAATAGTGCCTTTGCTTGCTCTCGAAAGCCTGGTTCTGGACGAGCCACCATCACGTTCTCAAGTGCGTTGAGATAGCCTAACAGATACGGATATTGAAAGACAAAGCCAAAACTCGTCAAACGTGTTTCTGCGCGCTGGGCATCGTTGAGTTTGTGCAGGTCTTGCCCCTCAAATGTGATTGACCCAGAGGTTGGCATCTTGAGACCGCTCAAAAGATAGAGTAGCGAGCTCTTGCCACTTCCGCTAGGTCCGAGAATGCCCAAGAACTCACCCGGCACCACCTCAATGTCCACTGAACGGCATGCGAAGACCTCGCGCTCGTGGTCTCGGTACACCAAGCTCGCGCCAGTAGCACGGATCACACCAACCTCCGTTCCACAACGCCGACCGGGTCAAATCGCCGGAACCTTGTCCATAGGGTGAGCAGAGCCGCCGAGAAAATGGCGATGGGCACCGGGATCGTGTAGGCTAGGGCAGTTCGATCCGTGATATCCAGGGCGTAGGCATTGGGATACATCAGCCAATGATCCACAACGTTGAGCATGGCGATTGAACAAATCACTCCCAGAAGCCAACCGCCAATCACTACCAAAGCTGTTTCCTTGATCACGCGAGTTACGAGGGTCTTCGTGCTGTAACCCAGGGCTTGCAGTAGAGCAAACTCATGTGTCCGTTGGCCCAAGTAGATGTTGATTAGCATTCCCATCATCAAGGTGATCACAACCACCAATATGCCAATAACAACGTCTAATATTTTGTACAAAGTCTTAAACATTTCATTGGCCTGCCGCTCTATTTCAAGGTAGCTGATGACCTGAGTACGGTCGCCCTTGAAGCGGCGCAAGGCCCATCGGTCCATTTCGGCTTGCCGAGCCGGATTCTTGGCGGTGACGAGTATGAAATCAATGGGTGGGAAGTGATTCATGGTGTAATACTCTCGATCCGCGAACATGAACCAGTTCGAAGTCCTAGCAATCCCGACCACCTTCACATTCTGGGGCGAGTAGGCATCCTGTCGGTCTGGGCCGAGGAGGATATCCCCAAGTTTCAGCTTCAAGTTCCGACTCACGGGTTCGCTGATGACCGCTTCAGGACGGCCCACCTCAGGCAGTCGGCCCACTAGGCTGGTTGTCCCCATTCGCTTGAGCACATACTCGAGGTCCGGCCGATCAAAGGCAATCACAACAAATTGCCACTTCCCTACGAGGGCTTGTACCTCCGTACTACTAGCCCTGCAAAGGGCGAGGCGGCCAATCGGAACCGGGCATTCTTTCTCGATGATGCGCTTGATCTGGGGTGTTCGATCTGCCTCACCCCTGGGCGTCACCCCCATCATCAGGCTCGTGTACTTGTAGATCGTCTTGACGCTGAGGGGAATTGAGTTGATGAGGCTTACGATCGCGCAGATCAGCAGCACGGCCAACACGATGACGCCCATAAGGGGCAAAGTGCGGCTGGCATTTCGCCGCAGATAAATGGGCGTACCAAGAGGGTTCATCTTCGGTAGCGCAAGAAAACCTCATCGCCGACTTGCTTTGAGCTCACTATCTCCCAACGTTCAACACTCTCTCGCGGAAACGCCTCACCACCGGCTATGGTCGGAGAGTCTTTGCCAAGCTTCAACTTCGCCGTCTGCGTTACAAACACTTCATCTACCACTCCGGCCCGGAACAAGGATGCATTGAGTTCGCTCCCCCCCTCACAGAGGAGCCGTCCGACGCCGTACTTCTCCTTCAACATGGATAGAGTCCGTGGCCAATCCGCCGTATCGCTTGGACCCAAGGTGGCCACCCGTGGAGCTTTAAAGAACGCGTGGCTCTGGTCAAGGTCACCGGATCTAGAAACCACAATCCTGAGGAGGCGATCATCGAACCGGATGTTAGGAGTTGCGCGAAGGGTGCCCGCACCAATCATCACCGCATCAGCGCACGATTCAAGATAGCGCATCGTTGCATGGTCAGCCTTGCTACCGAGATCCATCACCGGTTCGTCACGCTTCCCAGTGATAATTTTGCCGTCCATCGTCGTTGCCATATTGATAAAAACAAAAGGGCGATCCTTGGGGATGTTAAAGTCCAAACCCGCATAAACACCCGTTGCCCCAGAGTCTCCACGTGCCGCAATCACGGCCTGCTTAAGGACAGAATAAGGTTGCTCAGCATAGCGCTCCCCGCCGATCCAAAAGGTCGGTACATTGTAAACGCCAGCCGCATAGGCTGGGTCATCAAAAACGACAACTTCCGACCGGTACCTTTGATCTACCACCGCACCTTCGAGCTCATCAAGGTCATCCATCAACCCGGCAGCTAGAAACTTCAGTACCGGCAAGTCATTGATGCGAAGCCCCTGCTTCCAATAGGCTTCGTATAGGCGTTCCAGATACTCTTGCCCGACTCCCTTTGCTTTGGCGTATTCCAGAGCTTGGTGAGCACGAAAGGTTCGCATGCCAGGCGGCCCCTTCACTGGCTCTAATCCTTCCGCTGCCAATGCGAGGTCGTACCTAGTCGGAGTTGGGGGCCGATTGCTCTTTTCTGCAGTTGAGGCGGGGGGCCAGGCCATTCCTTCGGGGTACAGCTCAAATCCTCGCCATTCAAACTGAACCCCAAGCTCAGCACGAAGTCGCCGAGCTTGGCTCAGGCCAATCCAGCACCAAGGGCATATAAAGTCATGTGCAACGGGGATCACCATTGGTGCCCCTCCATTTTACTTGCCGCAGTGGAGGAGGACGCGGGATCGCGTAAGATAGTGTGTTACACAATGAGTACTGCAAAAGCGACCGTCGAGAGGATACTGGCGCAGCTGGAACATCTACCAATCCGGACCCGGCCCATGTTTGGAGAGTACGGAATCTATTTTGACGACACAATTTTCGGCCTTATTGCCGACGACACGCTCTTCGTAAAGAAGACGCCCTTTAGCAATGGCCTTGTTGGCGACTCACAGGATGCGCCGCCCTATCCCGGTGCCAAACCCTACGTCAGGGTTACCGACGACCAGCTAGCAGACGCCAGTTGGCTTCGTACGTTCGTGATCGAAACAGCAGGAATGCTTCCATCAAAGAAGTAGATCCACAAAGTTGGCCACCGCTTGGGTGTAATCGCAGTATGGAACGGATTTGGGCCGCTTGGCGAGCACGATATGTCACTCACGAGAGCGAAGACAGAGACGACGTCTGCATTTTCGAGGCTCTTCCTTCGCTCGGCAATGACCGTGAGGCCCTCATTTTGCACCGGGGCGAAACTGCCTTCGTCCTCATGAACTTGTACCCCTACACGAGCGGGCACCTCATGATCGCGCCTTATCGCCACACCGCCGACCTTCAGTCCCTTTCGGACAGCGAACTCTTAGAGATCAATCAACTGGTCACGAAATGTGTGGGATGGATCTCCGCTTGCTATAGGCCGCAGGGGTTCAATATTGGGGTGAATCTGGGATCCGCTGGCGGAGCAGGAATACCGGATCATGTGCATTGGCATGTCGTACCTCGATGGGCCGGCGACACAAACTTTATGAGTGCCATCGGCGAAACTCGCGTTCTGCCCGAGAGTTTGCAAGATAGCTACGATCGATTACTAGCAGCAATCAAGTCTTAGAACCTTACGTCCCTCTTGTGTTACCAAAGAGGTCAATGTGAAGCCGCTGGCCGAGCGTGAATCCGAGTTCCTTGCAAATCGGTTCAAGCAGTTTGCTTCGCCGATGCAAGGTCTCAGTATCTGTTCCCTCCGGCATGAGGATTACGTTGGCTGCGTCGGCGTTTAATGCCTGCAAGAGTTCCGTTATCTCGTCAACTCCTGGTTCATCATGCTCGGGGTTAACCACGAACTTGAGTTGATGATCATAGCTGGTGATCAGGTTTCGAAGTACATCCAGATTGAGCCGCAGGTCCTCGTGGCGTGCCTCCCAATCCGTTCCGATGGGAGTGGAATGGCGCAACTTCGGCGAGATGGACATGAGATCGCAAGACAAGGTGCGTGCAACTGTGCCCGCTGTCTCGATCGTGATAATTTTCCCACCCTCCCGAAGTCCAGCACACAAGGGCACAACCCCCTCAAACAGCATGGGCTCACCCCCCGTGACAACCACGTCTTTGATGGGGCTAGAGAGAAGTTCATCCAAAATATCGGGGACGCTGCGCACCGGCCCTTCGGGCTCCCAACTGGCGTATGGGGTATCGCACCAAATACACCGAAGATTGCACCCGCTGAGGCGGACAAAAATACTACGGCGACCGGTCCAGAAGCCCTCCCCCTGGATGCTCTCAAAGGTCTCTGCTATACGGAGTTTCATGTTCTTCGTGACCCAGTTGCCGACGTGAACATTGTGCCTCAACTCATAATAGAGGCATGATCCGAGAAGCCCTAGCCGTGAAGGTGGCCAATGTGGTCTCGAACATGCACGCTAAAGGCAAGATCCCTGTCGCTTCCTTAGGCCCAATCGAAATCGCCGACACAAAGCAGCCGGAACACGGGGATTTCGCCTGCAACATTGCGATGGCAGGTTCAAAGTTGGCGGGAATGAACCCGCGCGCCCTTGGGGAATTAATAGCAGGCGAACTCGCCGGAGACGAAGCGTTTGAATCGATTGAGGTCGCAGGCCCAGGCTTCATCAACTTTCGACTTCGCAATACCTATGTTTCAAACTTTGTCACACTCGTGTCACGTACATCACTCCTCCCGACACCGCTGAGCCGGCAGAAGATCAATGTTGAGTTTGTGTCTGTTAACCCCAATGGCCCCATCACCATCGGTTCAGGGCGTGGCGCCGCCTACGGCTCCACCCTATGCAATGTTCTCGAAGCGGCGGGCCACCAGGTCCATCGTGAGTATTACGTCAACGACGGCGTTAACAGCGAGCAAATGCGCCTGTTTGCGGAGTCGATAAAGGCAATTCTGGAAGGCCAGCCAGTGCCGGACAATGGCTACAAAGGTGACTATGTCCAGAATGTGGCTGAGATACTCCGTACAGATGTTGGGCCGGATGCCGGTCTTGACACACTCAAGGCCCATGCCGAGAGGCTCATGGTTGCTAAGCAACGGGAAGACCTCCATGCCTTCGGAGTTAGCTTCGATACGTGGTTCAGCGAGCAATCTCTTCATGATGGCGGCGAGGTTGAGGCTGAGGTGACGGCCCTGCTCAATAGCGGCATTGCAGACAGCGAGCCGGTGCGCGTCAAACTTAAGCTTGCCAAAGGTGGCAAGGTTGAAAGCGTCGAACAAGAACCCCAGGACGAAGGGGGCACGCTATGGCTACGATCAACAAAGTTCGGTGACGACATGGACCGAGTTTTGCGGCGGCGTGACGGAAGGCTGACCTATATCGCGAGCGATATTGCCTACCACAAGGATAAGTTCAATCGCCCACACCATGCCGACAAGTTGATCACAGTTTTGGGGCCGGATCACCATGGGTACATCGGCCGACTTCAAGCGGTGGTTGCGGCAATGCTGATCGCAGATGGTCAAGTTGAAGGGCGACCGGGCAACACCCAGCTCAGCGAGACGGATGCGCAGCTTTTCAGAAGCGGCATGGAACGGGATCTGTGCTTGGCGGCAACCGAGCTCGCTCGGAAAATGCTTGACGTCCAGATTTTTCAGCTCGTAAGGTTCCTCAAGGATGGCAAGCCGGCTCCGATGCGCAAACGGGACGGCAATATCTTCGCCTTGATTGACCTTATCAATGAAATCGGTGAGAAGATGCGACCGGAAGGAATGCCTGAAGAAAAGCAGCAAGCTGGATCGGATGTTGCTCGCTTCTTCTATTTGATGAGGTCCCACGATACGACATTTGACTTTGACCTCAGCCTGGCCGAAACGAAGAGTGACGATAACCCCGTATTCTATGTTCAATACGCCCACGCTCGTATTAGTTCGATCCTGAGGAAAGCAGAACTTGAACCAAAGGCTGGCGAATACACTGAACGGCCAGAAACCGAACTAATCAAGAAAGTCGTTGATCTTCCGAATGAGATCCGTCGATGTGCGGAGGACTACGGAGTTCATCGGCTTGTTACCTACTCGATCGAGTTAGCGCGAGCATTTCACCACTTTTACAATGAGTGTCGAGTCATTGACCCGGAGAACATTGCAACCACGCAATCTCGCTTGGCTTTATGTCAAGTGACGCAAATTGCTCTGCAAACAACGTTAGGACTATTAGGTGTCTCTGCGCCAGAGGCAATGTGACGGGTTCAGCATATGTTGAAGGAGTATTTGTTCAGAGGCTTGGTTGGCGGATTGTTTGGTGGGCTCACCGGATTCGGCTACCACTCATATGTGGTCAACAATTCCAGCGTATGCATTTCTTGCGATAAGACGCCAACGCCCATCATTGCGGGCACGATAGCGGGCATCATTCTTGCCTGCTTTGGCCGGCGATGAGTCCCGTTGCCGTTTATGTTCACGCACCATTCTGCCCTTCAAAGTGTGGCTACTGCGACTTTAACTCCTATGCCATGTCGGGGCAAATCGTTGACGATACTGTCGCCGCAACGATCAAAGAAATCAGGAGTTCCCCCTGGGGTGGCCGGCCCGCCAAGACCATCTTCTTCGGCGGCGGGACACCAACCTTTCTCTCAGCCGATCACTTGCATTCAATTCTTGATGCGGTCATTTCCACGCATCCCCCGATCGAGGGTTGCGAGATCTCGAGCGAAGCGAACCCCGGCACCGTAGACGCTTCCAAGTTCAAGTCCATGCGACAAAGTGGATTCAACCGCATTAGCCTTGGAGCTCAAAGCTTCGTACCCGAGGAGTTGGCCCGTCTCGGTCGAGTCCATGGGCCGACGGAGATCGGTCGTGCCGTCCTCGCGGCAAGGGATGCTGGCTTTACCAACGTCAACATTGACCTCATGTTCGCTTTGCCGGGCCAGAGCCTCAGGGTTTGGGAGCAGAATCTTGAGGCGGCATTGTCCCTAAATACCGATCACCTAAGCCTCTACTGTTTGACCATTGAACCAAACACCCGATTCTATAAGCTGAACCTCAAGGGCATGCTTGATCTCCCCGATGATGAGCAGCAGGTTTCTATGTACGAAATGGCCTGTGCGATGACGGCGGCGGCAGGACTCGATCAATACGAAATCTCTAATTTTGCAAAACCAAGCATGCAGTCTCAGCACAACCTTTGCTACTGGCGATGCGAGGAATATCTGGGCTACGGCCCGGGGGCAGTTGGGCGTGTTGGAGACACTAGGTACACGAATCTTAAGCATCCAAGCAGGTACGAGTCGGCAGTCAGTAGTGGTGAGAAGCTCTGGTGTGAGGAAGAGCGTTTGGATGAGACTACTTTGCGCCTTGAGCGCATCATGTTGGGGATACGACTTCAAGAGGGACTGGGTACCGGATGCCTAGATCTTGATTCAATCCATGGTCTAGAAGCAAAGGGTTGGGTGGAAAGAAGGACTGACCGCATACGACTTACCCCCGAGGGCCGTCACTTTTGCAGTGAAGTCGCGCTCGCCTTGGCATGAGCCGTCCTGCAGGTTGCCTGCCATAATCCAAGCCATGAGCCAAATCGTCATGGACGCGGCTGGCATCAAGCGCACCTTGGGGCGCTTGGCCCACGAAATCCTCGAGAGCAACGGCGGTGCCAAGGATGTCGTTGTCGTGGGCATTCTCCGGCGAGGGTGGCCGGTTGCAAAAAGGGTTGCCTTCATGATGGCTCAGATTGAGGATGCCGCCATTCCACACGGGAAATTGGACATCCGCCCTAGTCGTGATGACCAAAAGACGACGGAAGACGATACTGACATCCCGTTCAGCATAGAAGGCAAGAATGTGGTCCTCGTGGACGAAGTGATCTTCACGGGGCGCACGATCCGCGCCGCCATGGATGCTCTAATGAAGCATGGACGGCCCGCCAAAGTCCAGCTCGCCGTCATCATTGACCGAGGACACCGAGAGCTTCCCATCCAGCCAGACTTTTGCGGTAAACAACTGGACACAGAGCCCACCGATTTCATTGATGTTCTGCTCACCGATGCGCAGGGAGAGGACGCGGTGGTGCTAATGTCAAACGGAGAGAGAACATGAGCCGAAATTTGTTGAGCATCCGCCACCTCAAGGCCGACGATATTCGTGACCTCATCAAAACTGCTCAGGATTTTAAGAAGCAAGTCACTGCGGGTAAGCCAATGCAGGATGTTCCCCGCAGAACGGTCGGGCTGTTGTTCTTCGAGGCATCAACCCGAACCCGCGTAAGCTTTGAGCAAGCAGCTCATTACCTTGGCTATAACATCAGCGTCTTTGCCGCCCAATCAAGCTCCTTGAGCAAGGGCGAAACCCTCAAGGACACCGTACTCACCCTAAAGGGGGAGCGGATTGAAGCCCTCGTGATTCGACACAGATCCAGCGGTTCGCCTCAGTTGGCCGCCAGGTTCTTTGGCGGACCAATAGTGAATGCTGGCGATGGCGAGCACGAACATCCAACGCAAGCTCTCGGCGATGCGCTGACCATTCTCGAGCAACGTAAAACCATCAAAGGATTGAAGATCGCGATCGTGGGCGACGTTCTCCATAGCCGAGTTGCGCGTTCTAACGCTTGGCTCCTGAGCAAGCTCGGTGCAGAAGTCCGGTTTGTCGGCCCAAAGATTCTGATGCCCGCAAGTAATGCCCTACTTCCGGGCATGATTTACAACGACCTGCTCCCCGGGATACAGGATTGCGACGTGGTGATGTGCCTTCGCTTACAGAAGGAGCGGATGGCGGACGGATTGCTCAGTTCGATAGGGCAGTATCGCCGATCGTATCAAATCAACCGCGAGACATTGAAGATCGCCGCGCCTGACTGCTTGGTCATGCATCCAGGCCCAATCAACCGTGGTGTAGAACTGGATGATTGGGCTGCCGACGGCCCCTTCAGTGTGATTCAACGGCAAATTGAAAATGGCATCTTCGTAAGGATGGCGGCTCTTACGTGGGTCTTCGAACCGAAGACGATACCCAAGTCAACCAAAACCAAGAAGGGGGTAACGGTATGAAAATCGTCCTGAAGAACGGCCGGATTTTGGATCCGTCAACGGACCTAGATGTGATCGGTAACGTGATCATCGAGGATGAACAAATTGCCGAGATAGGTGATGACGTGGAGATCGAGGAGGATGCCGATGAAATCATTGACTGCACTGGACTCTGGATCACACCGGGCCTTGTGGATATGCACACGCACCTTCGAGAGCCAGGTGAAGATCACAAAGAGACTATCATCACTGGTACGCAAGCAGCGGCGGCGGGGGGGTTCACAACGATTGCTTGCATGCCCAACACAACCCCTCCATTAGATACGCCCACCCTCATTGATTACATTTTGGATAAAGCATCCGCTCCGGACGCGGGAGGAGTCTTTGTTGCCCCCGTTGGCGCGCTCACGGTAAGGAACCTCGGTGAAAAGGTTGCGGACATCGCGGCACTCAAGAAGGCCGGCGTTGTTGCCGTCAGTGACGAAGGTTGCCCTACCCAAAACGCCCTCGTTATGACCAGAGCCATGGAGTTCTGTCAGCAACTTGACCTACCGATCATGGCGCACTGCGATGAGGCCAGCTTGAGCGAAGGCGGGTGCATGAATGAAGGGCCGGTATCTTCGCTCCTTGGGTTGAAGCCGCTACCGCGAAGCGCGGAGGAGATTATGGTGATGCGCAACTGCCTGCTAGCCCTGCACACTGATTGCCACGTTCATATCATGCGCGTGAGCACGTGGGGAGCGGTTGAGATGGTGCGCCAAGCGAAGTATCTCGGCGCGCGAGTGACCTGCGAAACCTGTCCTCAGTACTTCGCTCTGACCGACGAGTCCATGAAGGACTTCGACCCGAACTATAAGACCACGCCGCCTCTGCGCACCCCGACCGATGTGGACTTAATCGCCCAAGCCCTCGCCGATGGCACGATCGACGTCATCGCGAGCGACCATTCGCCACATGCCGACTACGAAGTCCAGGTTCCTTTCGAGGAAGCGCCGTTTGGCATGGTCGGGCTCGAGTCGTGCGTCGGCGTTACTTTGACTTTCTTAACCCACCCCGGGCACCTAACGCCGCTCGAAACCATTCGCAAACTCAGCACCGCCCCGGCGCAGATTCTGCGCCTCGAAGCCGGCACGCTCAGCCCAGGTGAGACACCTGTTGCCCAAGTGACACTAATTGACCCTGATCTCGAGTGGACGTTCGACGTGAACAAGACCTTCAGCAAAGGTAAGAATACGCCGTTCCACGGCGAGAAGCTGAAGGGCAAGGCGGTCTGGACGCTTTGCGGCAGCGAAATCTATCGCGACCAGAGCTTCGACGAGA